>NZ_JALW01000013.1:0-143354 GCF_000710795.1 Enterobacter sp. T1-1
TTCAGGATCCCGTCCGTGGCGGGTCAGGTGTCCGGCGTGGGTAAAGCGGGCATGGGCGCTCAGGCTGCCTTTGTCCATCTGGCCGGGCTGCCCCATACCAATCAACGACGCCAGATATCCCTCAAAACGTTTATTGTCGGCGCGGTCGAGGGAGACGGCAGGCTGCGCATCGGCCCAGGCGCGATAAAACAGCAGCGTCAGACGATGATGAAACAGATCGGCAAACGCGCTCAGGCTGGTGTCCTGATGATGATGGATCCGCTCGCGGGCGTACTCGGTCATGTGAACCGGCAGCGGCCCGTTAGGACCAAACAGGCCGAAGCTCAGAATGGAGACCTCGTGCAGCCCGTTGCCTTCGCGCTGGCGTACCTGCGCCACCGTCGAAGGTGCAAAGCTCATCGACGGCTGCTGGCCCAGGCGTAGCGGCTCGAATTTTGGCAGCGGCGCACGCCCCAGCGGGTAGCGTTCCCCGCCCTGAGCATCAATGCGCCTTAACAGCTGGAACAGATCGTAGCGCCATGGCGTCTCGCGAACCCCGCGCCAGAAACTGTCCGTCAGCGGCGTCAGACGATGGACCTTCAGTGGCGCAGTGACTACGTCGCTCATACCAGTGCCCTTTTGCCCATACGCGGCGCCCAGTAGCCAATCTCGCCGCGCTGCTGACTTTTCAGGGTGAATTCCGTGAAGCTGTTGATCGACACCAGACGGGCAAACAGCCGCTCCAGCACGCTACCGAAAAGCCAGGGACTGGCACCGGAAAACGCACGTTCATCCACCGTCAGGGTAATGCCGATGCCACGGGCGAAGACGACCGGTCCCGGCTCGGGCACGCGGCGGTGAACCGGCTCCAGCACGCAGTGACGAACCCCTTCTACCTGACGCGCAACCGGCGTCTCCGCGAGATTGGCGTACAGCCCTAACAGCTGACGCAGCGCGGCGGCGCCCTCTTCGTTTTCACTGTCCATCAGGCTGAGGTAGTTCATCTGTAGCTGGCTGATCAACCGCCAGGTGCTGAACCCTTCTGCCAGCGCCGGACGCGGCGGCGTCGGTCCCTTACGCAAGGTCAGCGACTTCACCGGCATGGAGTCAGCCATAATGAACTGTCCCAGCTCCTGCTGCAGCATCAGCGGCAGATCCCGGCTGGTGCACAGCACCTCGGCGGAGATATAGCGCAGGTTCTCCTGCCAGGGCGCATGCTGCTCATCCACCAGCGAGACAAAGACCTCCGAGCCAATGTAGCCGGTGCGGGTGCCGTAACGCAGGGCATGCTCAGAGAGCACGCGTTGTTCCCGGCGCAGGGAAAAGTAGGCCCCGTAGTTGCCTGCATCGCCGCTCCAGGTGCTCCAGAACGGACGAAACGTCTGGTCGTCGCGCTGACCATCCGCGCTGCCGTATATCTTGTTTACCGCGTAAATTTCATAATCCAGCGGGCGGATGTTATCCACCACCAGATGATATTCATGCTGGCCTTCGCTCAGCTTCTGACGCGCCGCTACCTTCGGGAACAGGTTGATCACCGGCGTGCAGTGCAGGGCCAGATGGCTGGCATCGACAACGAGCTCCAGCTGTTCATCGGTTTTATCCAGCAGAATGAAGATATCGAAGGCTTTTTCGTTTTCGCAGCGCTGGATCAGTTTGCTCAGCCCGCTCAGGCTGATGAAGCGGAAACGGGCCGGAAAAGCAAAGTACTCCTGCAGCAGACGGTAGCCGTCAAAGTTGCGCAGATCGTCCGGGAGTAGGGACTGATCCGCGTCAAACCCTTCCTGACGCAGGGCATCAGACGCCAGCACATCACGCTGCGGATGTTTGCTGACGGTCTGGCAGACCACCCCGACATGGTGCTCCATTACCAGCTCCAGCAGCTTTAACGCCTCGATATCCGGGCCACTAAGGAAAAACTCCAGCCGGTCAAAATCAAGGTGGCCGAGGTTTTGCGGACCGTCGCAGGCAATGCGGATCCGTAAGGCGCTGCTGATCCCCTGCTGGCCCAGACCAAGCTGTGTCAGGGGCAGGTCGGCAGGCACACCGCCCAGTTCAACCTTGTCGATTTTCAGCGGCAGCAGGTTCACCTCATGCGCCGTGGTGTAGCTGCAGGTCACGCCGGTTTTCTTCAGCGCCAGGCTGTCCATCATTGTGCCGCGTGGCACGATAAAACCGTTGCTCAAATCGCCACGGCTGCTGTCAGGCTGAATTTCAGCAATCGCCATGGACGGAGTGGGCGCGAGATAGTTCGGCGCAATCATCTCCAGCAAGCGCTGGGAGAAGCGCGGAAACTCCGCGTCCATTTTCATCTGCACGCGCGAGGTCAGAAAGGCAAAGCCCTCCATCAGTCGTTCGGTGTACGGATCCGCCACTTCGATGCCGCGCATGCCCAGCCGTCCGGCCACTTTGGGATAGCGCTCGGCAAATTCGGCGCCCATCTCACGCAGATAGGCCAGCTCACGGTTGTAATATTCGAGCAGTTTACTTTCCACGATCACCCCGCATCTTTCAGTTCAAAGTGGCCGTTTTCCAGATCGACATCGGTACGAAACAGAAACTCCAGCGGGTACGGCACACACCACAAACGCCCTTTTATCTCGATGGAGAGCACGTTGTGCAGATCCAGCGAGGAGGTGTCCGACACACAGCGGACCTGCAGCCCCTGGGGCAAAATGCGGGGTTCAAAGTTGACAATGGCCTCAGTGAGTTTGCGCTGAATGTCGTGCCATTCGATATCCGACATGCGCTTTCCGGCCAGCGGCGCAACGCCAAAATTCACCACCGAACGGCTTACGTGTGGCAGCATGCTCAAATCGCCGGAGGCGTCGTGATTGATGGTATTAAACAGCCACTGCAGATCCCGCAGCACGTTGCGACGCAGCGCGGCATGGGTAATCAGGTTGCTGTTGGCCGACTCGCGCTTTTTCTCCGGGTCGTTATCGGTGAGGCGATCGAGCAGCGAGGGCTGCATTTTATCGCGCGCCCCCACCTTCTCCTGCTTACTGCGGGCTTGCCAGCCGCTGCGCAGCAGATCGCCTTCGCCAGCAGGATTACTCATGGGCTCCATCCGTTGCAAAAGTAACGAGACTCAGCGACAGCAGCGGGCTTTCGCTTTGCTCGCTGAGCCAGGCTTTCTGCCCCAACCCTTCATACAGAGTGCCGTCATCATCGAGCGGCAGCCACTCGGTGGTGCGTGCGAGTTTAACGGCGTCAGAGGCATCGGCGGCAAAAGGATAACGCGCCGGGATCTGACACACCTGCTCCGTCCCATCGGTCAAACGCACCAGCGCATGACGCCAGACCAGATCGGTGACGCTGGCCGGAGCCTGGAAACGGATCTCCGCGATAGCGCTAAACGGCAGCCAGAAGTAACGGCCGTTAACAAGGGTTTCGCACACCGGCCCCAGACGGGCATCGCCGTCCATCAGCCATTCAAAGGTCTGCGTCTCATCATTCTCAAGCGTCCATTGCCCCGCGCTCGCCTGCGCCTGTTCAAGGGCTTCCAGACGCAGCGCGTGAGCGCGTTCATCGCTCTCGCTCAGCGCGGCGGCAAGGGTGGTCAGCCATGGCCACTGGGCTTCCGGCATGGCCGGACGACGTTCTCCCGCCATCACCTGCGCGCGCTGCAGTTCTCCCTGAATGCACTGCTCCAGCAGGGTGACGGTGGGTTTCGCCTGCGGCTTAAGCGCCAGCCAGCTTTTCAGCTGGGTCAGCGCGCGTGTCCAGTTACCGCTGAGGGTGAGAAACTGCACAAACGCGGCACGGAGATCGGCATCCGCCGGACGGGCTTTAATCTCGTTTTCAAGACGCACCAGCGCGTCGCTGAGCGACTCACCCGCCAGATGTTGATAGAGCGTATTCATAGCCATTCCTTAGTTTGCCGCGCGCCAGGCGCCCACTGCAGGGTCACGCAGCTGAGGACGCAGGGTATCAATCAGGACAATATTCAGCGTGGTGCCAGGGGTAACCCAGGCGCTCCAGACCTTCTTCACTGCAGCAATACGCGCCTGCAGTTTTGCATCGTCGCTGGCGGTTTCACGGGAGATCTCCACGGCCACCGTGCCGTTGCTTTTCCAGCCGTTCAGGGCGCTGTCGTAAGGCAGGATCATCCAGCTCTGGTCGCTGTTCGGGGTGCTGAAGACCATACGCTCTTTGTTGACGGAGGTGATCAGGGCATGTTCCGGGTCGACGCTTTGATTCAGCCCCATCACCGGGAAGCCGTGAATGTAGGTCACCGCTATCTCTTTTTGACCGCCGCTGCGGGTCTGCGAGATAACCGTGTGGCCGCTCAGCCAGCTGCCGTTGCCGCAGCGGGTCGTGTCGGAATCCGGGATAAACAGCGCCGGCGCGGAAGATCCGCCTTCCCAGAAGGTGCGCAGATGGCAGCCGTCCTGGAGGGTAAACTCCTGCCACGGTGTGCGGTCAGCGGCCACCGTGTTGGTTTCAGCGTTCTGGTCAGGTGGCAGTAACGCGCCGCTGGTCTGGGTCGCAACGGGTGCCGTCTGCTGCTGTTTCACCACCAGCTTCCACTCCTGAGCTTTGTCTGCTGTTCCTTGCGCAAGCGTAGTCCCTGCCGGATCGTTAAGGGCCCAGTTCAGCTTATTCACTTTGCTGCACTGGTGTTCCAGCAGCGAGCCGAGACGCGGAACAAAGTTTTCCAGCACTGAAACGTCTTTATTGCCGTTCGCCACAATGCGCAGCGCAATCTCTGATTTACACCAGCTCTGCGGGGTGTTGTCTTTAATGTTGTCGATCCAGATATCCAGCTTCTGCGCAGGAGACTGCACGATGCGGAAATTTTCAGCCTGGGCGGTGGAGGCCACCGCCAGAAGTGCCAAACCCGATAGCCAAAGTTTCATATCGTTCCTTGTGTGTCTAGTCAGTTCCGCAGGGAAGAAATTGTGCTGCGTCAGAGAGCGTATGCAGCAAAGTGGTGTCCTGAGGGTTGCCCATCCATACCGCCAGCGCCGTATAGTTATCCTGAGCATTCCCCTCCTGTTCAGCATTCTTTTGAATGATTTGGTTCATTAAGGTCAGCCACTCCTGTGGGGTGTTGACCATATGCAGCGACTGTTTCATCTGCTCTTCGCTGACGCCGTGCCAGAAACCGTCGGTGCAGAGTAAAAAGGCATCGCCGTCTTCAACCTGCACCACGTCGCTGTAGCTCGCTTCCGGGCCACCGTTTTCAATGCCCAGCGCCAGATACAGCAGGTTGCTGTTGAGGTTATCGGTCTGGTGACCGGCATCTTTCATCTGCTGAACCAGGCTGTGGTCGGTGGTGACATGCCACAGCCAGCCGCGACGAAACAGGTACAGACGGCTGTCCCCGGCGTGTGCCCAGTAGGCCAGACGGTAATCCCGGTCGATAAACAGGCTGACCAGGGTGGTACCCATCCGGCGATAGTCCTGCACCGCCTGCTGTTCGCTGAGAATGGTGCGATTCGCGGTTTGCACATAGTCACGAATATGCTGCGCATTAAGGTGTTTGTCGCCATTAAAACGGGAGATGATGCTGTTGCGGGCCAGTTCAGCGGCCACCTCACCGCCCGGCAGACCAGCGATGCCGTCACAGACGACAAAGCAGGCTGAACGTTCCCCTATGGTTTCTCCCGTCTGGTCCTGATTGCTGGCGCGCGTTCCCTGGCGGGAGAGAGAAGCCGTTGCGATATTCATTTTTCTTCCGATCCGCTCTGTGAGTCTTTGTACTGATTGACCTCCATGTCATAGGCATGAAGGAACGCTTCGCCAAACAGGGTGTGGAAGTCATCCTCAATCTCACCGGCCGTCTCGCCATAGCTGCGAACAAAGTAGTCCCACAGCGCGGCTTTGCGGCTGCCCGGCAGCGCCAGACGAGAGGTCATGCCGTTCTGCTTCGCCTGCTCTTCCAGTTGCTCCGGGTTAAAGGACTGCAGCATCGCGGCGATGATGGCGCGGATACCGGAGATCATCCCCAGCTGATGCGCCTGCAGATCGATTAGCGCGTCACGCACTGATTTGGTGGGTGGCATAAAGCCCGGCATCGGCGTACCGAACATCTGAATCAGGACCGTTTTCCCGGTCGGCAGCAGCTTGAACGGGTTGTTGGCATCGTCTAGCACCATGGTCATATCGGCTTTTACGCCGCGCTTGAGGATAGAGCGCGAAGAGAGCAACGCCACGGTGCCCTGCGAGAACATGCCGAGGATCTGGCCCAGCTGACGCATATTTTCACGGTCAAACTGCGGCACCGGCTGCATTTCGCTCAGGCCCATCCCTTCCAGCAGCGCCTCCAGCAGCTCGCCCTGCAGCACCTCGCCTTTCTCACCGTTTTGCGCCGTAGCGCTTGGCACAGCCGCGTTTTTGACCGGGTCGATACGCAGACGTCCCTTCGGCGTCTGTGCGCTGCTGCGTGCGACGGCCTGCGGCGTAGGCATAGTAAAGCCTGCGTAATCGGTACGTACCGGCTCTTCCTCTTCCGCACGCGGTGGATCCTGTGGCTCAGGGGCAAACAGCGGAGAATCCGCCAGCGGATCGTCCTGCGGTACGGCCTCTGGCTCTGGCGCGGGTGCAGATGTCTCAGGCACGATCTCATCCGGATGGGTTAACGGCGCCCCGCCCATCAGCCCGAGCGGATCATCGTTACGCGCGGCTGGCGCGCTGGCCGAACCACCAAACAGGGCCAGCGGGTCGAGTTCATCCGTCGCCTCTTCTGCAGGCGCAGGTTTGCTCTCTACCGGCGGCACCAGCGTTGAAGGGGTGACATCGTCAAAAATGCTCTCTTTTTTGAACAACGCTTCATCGCTGAACAGCGTGTCGGGATCGACATTCTTACGCTCAAGCTTCGGCTCGCTGTCGTTGAACATTGCCAGCGGGTCTTCAGCGTTACGCTCGGGTGCCGCGGGTTGCGAGAAGGGATCGTGGGACGCCGCAGGCTGCGGTTTCGCGCGGTTGCTGGAGATGCTGTCAGAGATAGAGAACTCCTGCATCAGGCTATCCCAGATTTCCGACGGCACGGCCGTTGGCTCCGCCTTGCCGCGCGGTGCGGCACTGGCTGGCTTCGGCTGCGGAACAGGTGTCGACGCCACTGTCGGGCGAGCCTGCTGCTGCATACTGGCGGCCATGCGGCTCACCGGCTGCGTGTCGTGGATAAGTTCCGTCACTTCGATGCGGTAGTCATCAATACCGAGAATATCCCCGTCCTGCAGCTCTACCTGACGCCCCCGCTCCAGCGGGATGTCGTTCAAAACCACGCGGGTGACGCTGCCACGGTTGGTCACGCGGCATTCGCCCTGGGCGTCAACGTGAACAATAGCCTGCAGGCGCGAGATGGTGCGGTCATTGTCCGGCAGTACCAGATTGTTATCCGTACCGCGCCCAATAGTGCCCCCGGGGGCATAAAAATCACAACTGCTCTGCGGCGGCTGATGACCGGTTTTCGTAGAAATAATCGTGAATCGCATGGCGTATTCCTGCTGGTATGATTAGCGCTCAAACGCTGCCGCTCTCGGGGGTGAGAACGGCGGCGTTTGGGGCCGATTTCATCTTTACTACTTTGAGGATTTGAGTTGTCGAATAGCGTCACTATTAGCGATCAAGGTGCACTTCAATATCTGATAATGACCAGGCTCGGTACCACCTACCTTCTGTTTCAGTAAAGAAACAATCACCTCATCAGCTTTTTCAAAATTCTCAGCAGGCAGATTGCTTGCTTCCAGCCATGCCGCGGCGCTGGCGTCAGCATCTTCTTTCAGGCTTTTACTGTCCGCAATCTTACCGATGCATCGATTCTGCACCCAGTTTTCGAAGATTTGTTGTTGAGAAAAAGTACTGATATCAGGCAACGTCTGGGCATTTGCGGCGGAGGCAACGAAGGCTAAGACAAAGAGCAATGGCTTTTTCATTTCAGGCTCCAGAAGGTTGCGTTAGTAGGGATAAATGAACCATTACCCGGTGAGCCAAGGAAATGACAATCATCCGAACAAATATTTCCGTTCCAGAGTGTTACATGCCCGGTTGCATCAAGCCAGCCATGCCCGGTAAAAATAATAATACCTTGCTTGCCCGCAAATTGTGCTGGGGTTGGAGAAGAAACAGATATGTCAGCTTTTCCCAATACCGTGGGTAAAAAAGCAATCATATCTTTAACACGGAACATATATCGCTTCTTGTCGCTCCCGGTCACAGTTGCATATTTACTATTAGAAGGAACTGGAATGCCACAATAATTTAAAACATAGCTCATACGAATGGGGCAGGCATTTTTAAAAATACCAGCATCTATATTATGCTGAACTTTCCCCCCCAATAATTTGCCAACCTGTTCTACGTTGACGTTCACTTCTTTAAATCGGTTCCAGGCGGCACCGAAAGCAGGACGCATATGAGACATCTTGTTTCTCCTTGAAAAGAAGCTCAGGAAAAAGTGGGCCCTTTCGGACCCACTACTATTATGCTTCTTTGTTTTCTTTGATGTTCCAGCCAGCGCTGCTTTCAGCACCTTTACCACCAGAGGTGGTCTGCTCCCAGTACTGCTGTTTCACTTTCGCAGCCTGGAATGCATAGGTCACACCAACGGTATCGCCGTTGTCTGCACCGGTGTACTGAACAGACGTTACCAGAACGTCTTCCAGGGTAATGCGAGAGTATTCCACCTGCTGGCCACCGGCTTTACAGACGGACAGCTCAACTTTGGTCAGGTGTTTACCGCTGGCGCAGTGTTTCAGGATTGCTGTGGTGGATTTGTCGATCAGAGCGTTAACGTGCAGATCGTTAAAGTTAACTTTACCGGCACCGCCGCCACCGCCAACGCTCATATTACCTGGCTGGGAAGCGCCCCAGGAGAAGGAGGTAATATCAGTCCAGCCGGTGTGGTTAGAATCTTTAGATTCGCCCGTAACACCCTCGACCTTCAGAAACATATCAATAGCCATAATATCTACTCTTCGTGGATGAACAATATTGCTTTCGAAAAAGCACTTATATGGCAAACAGGAAAGCATGGGGCTGAATAAAACCGTCCATATTTTACCTCTGCCTCACATCAAATGACCCGTGTCATTTGACAGTCTTACATTCCCTCCCGAATAAAAGGAAAGAATGAGAAGTCTTTTACTACCGAACGTTATTCCGGAACCTCTCAGGACCAGACTTTCTTGCCGGGTGGCGCTTTGCTTACCCGGCCTACGCTGTGCAGCGATATCAATATATTTCACGTTGCATTGTAGGCCCGTGCAAGCGTAGCGCCGCCGGGCGAAACTCACAAAAATTACGCGTCTTTCGTTTTCAGCGACGGCAGTTTAGATACTAGACGCAGAGAAACGGTCAGACCTTCCAGCTGGTAGTGCGGACGCAGGAAGAACTTCGCGGCGTAGTAGCCCGGGTTGTCTTCAATTTCCTGCACCTGGACTTCTGCAGCGGCCAGTGGCTTGCGGGACTTGGTCTCCTGAGAGGAGTTGGCCGGGTCACCGTCCACGTAGTTCATGACCCAGTCGTTCAGCCAGCGTTCCATCTCTTCGCGCTCGCGGAAGGAGCCGATTTTGTCACGCACGATGCACTTCAGGTAATGCGCAAAGCGGCAGCAGGCGAACAGGTACGGCAGACGGGAGGCCAGACGCGCGTTGGCGGTGGCATCCGGGTCGTGGTACTCGGCCGGTTTTTGCAGCGACTGCGCGCCAATGAAGGCAGCAAAGTCGGAGTTTTTGCGGTGAACCAGCGGCATAAAGCCGTTTTTCGCCAGCTCAGCTTCGCGACGGTCGCTGATGGCGATCTCGGTCGGACATTTCATGTCCACGCCGCCGTCGTCGCTCGGGAAGGTATGGCACGGCAGGTTTTCAACTGCCCCGCCGGACTCCACGCCGCGAATTGAGGTGCACCAGCCGTACTCTTTGAAGGAGCGGTTGATGTTGGCCGCCATCGCGTAAGCGGCATTCGCCCAGGCGTAGCTATTGTGATTCGCGCCGTCGGTCTGCTCTTCAAAGTCAAAGCTGTCGACCGGGTTAGTACGAATGCCGTAAGGCAGGCGCGACAGGAAGCGCGGCATCACCAGGCCCAGATAGCGGGCATCTTCCGATTCACGCAGTGAACGCCAGGCGGCATATTCGGTGTTCTGGAAGATTTTGGTCAGATCGCGTGGGTTAGCCAGCTCCTGCCAGGACTCCATCTGCATCACGCCCGGTGCGGTACCGGTGATGAACGGACAGTGAGCCGCAGAGCCGATACGCGCCATTTCACCCAGCAGTTCAACGTCCTGCGGGCTGTGGTCAAAGTAGTAGTCGCCGACGATGCAGCCAAACGGCTCACCACCAAACTGACCGTACTCCTGCTCGTAGATTTTCTTGAAGATCGGGCTCTGATCCCAGCCCACACCCTTATAGCGTTTCAGGGTACGACCCAGCTCCTGCTTGGAGATGCTCATAAAGCGGATCTTCAGCATCTCGTCGGTTTCAGTGTTGTTCACAAGATAGCTCAGACCGCGCCAGGCGCTCTCCAGCTTCTGAAACTCTTCGTGGTGAATGATCTGATTCACCTGCTGAGAGAGCTGTTCGTCGATACCCGCAATCAGGTTCTGGATGGTGCGATAGGTGTCGTTGGAGAAGGTAACGGTGTTTTCCAGCGCCTGCTGCGCCAGAGTTTTTACCGCGCTCTCGACGGCGGAACGCGCCTGGTCAGTTTTAGGACGGAACTCTTTGTTCAGCAGTGCGCTGAACTCGTCCTGACTGAACGCCTGACCTGCCTGCTGCTCGTGTTGTTGAGTCTGGTTGCTCATCGATTACTCCTCGCTACCTTTCGCACTTTCGTCATTTTTCGGCAACTGGCTCAGGGATTTGAGCAGCGTCGGATCCTGCAGAATTTTGGCGATCAGCTCTTCCGCGCCGTTTTTACCGTCCATGTAGGTCAGCAGATTGGAAAGCTGAGTACGCGCTTCCAGCAGCTTGTTCAGCGGTTCAACCTTGCGTGCCACCGCATCCGGCAGGAAGTCGTCCATGCTGTCGAAGGTCAGATCGACGTTGAGCTTGCCTTCGCCGGTGAGGGTGTTATCCACCTGGAACGCCACGCGTGGCTTAAGCGCCTTCATGCGTTCGTCAAAGTTATCAATGTCGATTTCGAGGAATTTACGCTCATCGACGGCCGGCAGATTTTCCACCGGTTTGCCGACCAGATCGGCCATAACGCCCATCACGAACGGCAGCTGAATTTTACGTTCTGCACCGTAGATCTCTACGTCGTACTCGATCTGCACGCGGGGGGCACGGTTACGTGCGATAAATTTCTGCCCACTGTTACTCATTGCCATGATGTTCTCCATCAAAGATGCGCGGTGAAGGTGAAACGACAAGCTCCGTGCCCGTCGTCATAATGCCTGGACGCGTCATTCGCGGCGTCCAAAGATATTTTCCAGTTGGTTAACGCCGTCTGGCGCCAGGTCGCGAATAATGTCCATAAAGTTAAGTTCTGACAGCCGCTGCACCCGTTCAATCATCAGCGGTGCGGGGTGGCTCGGTTCGTACTGCGCAAAATACTGTTTCGCTTTCTCCAGCATCAGCTGGGCGTCGGCGCGACTGGTAACCTGCACGCTGCGCCAGTCGGTGACCTGCTGCACGGGTTGGGTGGCCACCGTCTGCGGCTCAGCGTGGTGTTCCGCCTGTGCATCCCGATTGGGCAGCAGCTTGCTGATGTCGGTCACCTGACAGGCGCTGGCGACCAGGCCCACGGTTTTCAGCAACTGCTCCATTTCCGGTACGCCGCTTTCACCAAGGTAACCGCTAAGCAGATCGCGAATGGCCAGCAGCCTTTCATTAATCAGGATGACGGCCTCTGTACCTGGCTGGTCGCCGCGCGCCAGTTCGTCAATCAGTCTTGGGCGGCCGCCGGGATAATCCGGGCATTCGGTTTTGCTGCCATCCAGCAATGCCTGCGCGTCACGCAGCGAAATTTCATCGCCGTTTGAGCGCAGCAGCGAGGCGTTTCGCAGCGCGACGGTCAGGTCAGATTTATCGCTCAGCGCGGCAAGGGCGTTAATGCGATAGAACGGGTCCGTTTCGCCATACTCCTCCAGCAGTGGATAGAGCGGCTCCCAGTAGCGGGTGATCGCCTCCTGCACCAGCAGCAGGCCGTCCGCGTAGCCCGGCAGTCCACGACGTCGGGTCCAGGCATGGGTTAACGCCAGCATGACGCGAAGATCTTTGGTGCGCCCCAGCAGGCTGGTGGCGAGCTTTTCTACCGTATTCCAGTCAGCGGGCTCGGCGGGAATGATCGTGTCGCCGAACTGCTGTTCCGCTTTACCCTGGCTTGCCTGTCCCATAGCCTGAAAATCGGCGTCGTACTCAAGGTTGTCGCCGCAGGGTTTTTCGGCGCTTATCGGCGCGAGAAATTCTTCGATATTCATGTGATCCCTGCTTATTCAAACATAGGCGGATAAAGACCGTGACGGCCTGGTCGGGCGCCGCCAGCCGGATCGAACAGCAGCGTAAAGAGCTGCCCGGTGAAGTTTCCGCTGTGGACGTGGGTGTAGAGCGGGTAGCCGTCGCAGCGGTTGGTCCACCAGTAGCTGGTCTGACGAAGCGGGTCAAAACACTCCGCCGCCTGAGGCCAGCCCAGCGTGCTCTGGCCGTCTTCGTCATAACCAATCACATCAAGGATGTCGGAACGCTTTTGCGGCTCGACGGGCTGCGGCGCCGGAATCGACATCAGCATCTCATCCAGCTGCGAGGCGGAAAAACTGTTGCGCACCGCATGCAGCCCGAGACGGCCAATCTGCTGATACCAGCTTTCAGCCTGGCTGAGCAGGTTGGTCGACCATTCTGACGGGGCGAAGCTGAGCTGAATGCAGATCGGGTACTGTCGGCCCACGCTGTCGCGGCCCGGCAGCAGGCAGCCCATCTGGATCATCTGGCTGCCCAGCATCGGCGGGACAACAAAGTTCCACACCGGCGCCTTGTTAAACTGGCGTTCGCCGCTGCGCTGCTCTTCCTGTTGCCAGGCCAGCAGGCCGACCTGAAACCAGTGTGACCACTGACGCTGTAGGGTGTCAGGAAAGCGACGCTGCAAAAAATCTCCGGCGCTGGGTAATTTGCCATACCAGCTGTAGCGGTTCATCGCAGGGGTATTCGTCATACGGCTGTCCTTGCGGTTATGGGCATGAGAAACGAGGAAGCTGGAACGGATTGCGAATGCTGTTCGGCGCAAACTCCAGCGTGACCTGATGGCCATCGACGTTGAACGTGGCCTGACGGCTCAGACTACCTGCCCCAGGGCTGGTGCGCGCTTTATCGAAGAAGCGGTTCAGCGCCCAGGCGCCGTTGGTTACCAGCGTCGCGGTGCTGCCGTTGGCCAGCCCCAGTTGCATACGCACCTGGTTGGTGCCGCCCGGCCCAGGCCAGTTCATGATCTGCACCGCCTGTGGACCGTGGCTGTATCGCAGCAGTTGTCCGTCAACGTCCAGCGTCAGGTTAAGAATGGTGTTATCCATCCTCACGGTACGCACCGTCACCTTGAAAGAGGGGGTCGTCGCACCGTTAGCAAAGAAGGCATCGCGAATGGACTGGGCCTGCTGGAACGGTCGCAGCAGTCCTTCACTTCCCGGCAGCGTTTTCCCGTCGATCCCCGGCATAAAGCGCCAGTTCGCCTGAGTGGTATCCACTTTGTTGGTCAGGTTGTCGCGAAAGAAGGTGTCCATCAGCCCGGTACCCGGCGCAAACATGCGTGCCAGATCGTCCGGCGTCACCTCGGTGCTGGCGCTGCGCACCAGCGGGTAGCGACCGGCAATTGCCTGACGGCAGAAACCACCCACTTCGACGTTAATGCGCTTACGGACGTTTTCCAGATCGCGACGCTGGGTATCACTGCTGGCCCCCACCGCCATGTTGCTGAACATGGTTTGCAGCCCGCCCGGCAGACGCCCGGCGCTGGCCTGCAGACGGCTGATTGCTTCACCACCTGGGGCTGGCATGCCGCTGTTAGCGGCGTCCTGCACCGCGGTCAGGTAACGATACAGCTCATCCACCTGTTTGAGGAAATCATCAAAGACGATGGTCTTGCCGCCCTTCTCCAGCGGCTGAGCCAGCTCGATCATCGGCGCGTAGTGGTCGGTCACCAGCTGTTCAGGTGCCTGCGTCACTACTGCCCCCTGCGTCGGGGCATTGTCGTTATTGCTGAACAGCGCTTCGAGCGTACGGGTGGCGCGGTTACTCTGGTCTTGCGCTTTCCCCGCGTCCTCCGGCGCTGGCGCGTTGCGCGACAGCGTCAGCACCTGGCTCAGGTTCTGCACCAGACGGCGCAGCGGCGAGTTTGCGCCGGAGAGCAGGCGCGCCGTGTTGATGCGCTGCGAGAGATCGGCGCTGTTGTTAAGCTGAATGTCGGCGAGGAAACGATCCCAGTTTGCGATAAAGTCGCGCATGTAGAGCTGACGCACGGCGTTATCGATCTGCTGCTTGTCTTCCCCGGAGGTGGTCGCGCCCAGCACCCAGGCATCATCTTCGTGCAGCGCCGTGGTCACGCTGTCAATCTGGCTGTTAAAGCTCTTCCAGTAGCCGTCCGGGGTGTAGAGCCCCGGCACGCCTTCGCTCACCGGTTTGCCGCTTTTGCGTGAGAACACCAGTTCGCTCTGCGGACCACCCAGGTCGGACAGGGAGACCGGCTTCAGGTTTTCGTCATGCTCCAGCAGACGCTTCAGACGCCCATACACGCGGGTGGAGAGCGGCTGCTGGTTGATGAGCGCCCTCTCGCGAGCCACCAGCGCTTCGTCCTGGGCATACGGCGAAGCCTGAATTTTTGGCTCCAGCAGCTGCGTCAGGTGCCACTCCAGCTGTTGCAGCTGCGCCTGCGTCACGTTCTGCGGCAGATTACGCTGCAAATTGAGCATCACCCAGGAATGCAGGAATTTGCCGTCGTAGTGTTTCGGCTGATACAGCATCTGGTAGGCTTTCAGCGCCTCGTAGCTGTATTCCACGTCGCTGCCGTTGTCGTTACGCAGCCAGGTGGTGATATGCATCGCCACGGCGGGCAGCAGCATCTGATCCAGCGCTTTCTGATACAGCGACTGGGAAGCATCGCTGACGTCATCCCCGCGATAGAGCCCCATACGGCGGGAGACCGGCGGGTCGTTGACATCGAAGGCCTCGCTTTTCGGCAGATCGACCAGGCTGTTCAGCAGCGGCAGGAGCGCGAACAGATCGCGCTGGGGCTGATTCTGTAACGCTTTACTCTGCTGCTCCAGCTGCGGGACTTTAGCGTCCACCTCTTCCAGATAGGCCTTATTTTTGGCATAGCTGGTCAGCCACAATCCGTCGAGGATCACCAGCAGCGCCAGCAGCGCCGCGTATCCGGACCAGATCACCGCGCGGTTGCGCAGTTCCCACCAGCGGTTTTCACCGGCAATACCGGCTTCCTGGAAAATGACGTTTTGCAGCAGGTTTTTAATGAAGAAGCTCTGCCCTTTTGCACCAGGGATAGGCGCCTCTTTACTGACCGAATCCCACTTCTCTGCCTCTGCCCCTTCCGGCAGTGACAGGGCGCGGTTCAGTTCACCCATGACGCGGTCGAACGGCATGCCTTCCTGGGTGCCGCTGGCGAAGTATATTCCGCGTGGGGAGAACTCGGTCTCAAAGTTAGAGCGGGCAAAGACCGTGCTCAGGTAGTCAGCCAGCAGCGGGCGCAGCGCCGCGAACTCCTGCGGGAAGAGATACGCTTCGGCACGGGTTTTGGCGTCATGCTCTTTCAGCATGGTCTCCGGCAGCCCGGCGTCCAGACGCTGCTGCAACAGCGAGAACTCCTGGTGGAAGTTCCCCATCAGGTCGAAATCGGCGTGTTTGGTCTGTTCCCACGGCAGCGTGAAGCCCCAAATCTGGTCGCGCTGCGCTTTGTCGTAGTCAGCAAACCAGGCGCGGAAGCCTTTAAGCAGGTCCGCCTTGGTCACCATCACGTAAACCGGGAAGCGGATACCCAGCTGTTCATGCAGCTCAGACAGCCGCTGGCGCAGGTTGACCGCCTGCTGGCGCGCGGCTTCCGGGGAGAGCGTCAGCAGATCGGAAATGCTGATGGTGATAATGACGCCGTTAATAGGCTGGCGGCGGCGATACTTACGCAGCAGGCCGATAAATTCCAGCCACTCCCCGGCATCCTGAACCTGCTCGCTCTCCTGAGTGGTGTAGCGCCCCGCGGTGTCCAGCAGGACGGCTTCGTTAGTGAACCACCAGTCGCAGTTGCGGGTGCCGCCAATGCCGCGCAGAGCGGTTTTACCGAAGCGATCCGCCAGCGGGAATTGCAGGCCGGAATTGACCAGCGCCGTGGTTTTACCGGCGCCCGGTGCGCCGATAATGACGTACCACGGCAGCTGGTAGAGATATTGCGTACTGAAGCGCTGCGTCCACTGGGCACCGTGTCCCGCTTTGCTGAAGTGGGCTTTTTTCAGCATTTGCGCCGCTTCATCAAAACGTCCGGCGAGGATCTGCTCCTCGCTGTTCAGCCGCTTCTGGGGATCGGCCGCGTCCGGTTTGGCGGTGTTTTCATTGAGCTTGTCCATCAGCTTGCGGTTCAGCCAGGCGTTGTAGAGCCGCGGCAGAATATGCCCCTGCGCCCAGAGCAGATAAACCACCGCAATACTGATGATGCGGTTTTGTTCAGATTCGAGCGGGCGGGTATCCACGATGGATAACAGCGGACCAATCATCCAGATCACCGCCGACAGCGCGGTAACGCCCAGGAAGCTCCACAGAATGCGATTGGTCAGTATGGAAAGAAGAGTCGTCAGCATCCTTAGTTTCCTTGCGGCAATCCGTTCAGCTCAGCCTGCGTATTTTCAGGCGACACCAGCAGAGTTATTTCCACACGGCGGTTACGGGCGCGGTTTTCAGGCGTATTGTTTGGCGCCACAGGATTGATCTCTCCCCGCCCTTCCGCTTTCACGCGGTCAGGCTGCGAGAGGCTTCCCTGCAACATTTTTTGCACGGACCGGGCGCGATCCAAAGAGAGTTCATAGTTGGAGGCGAAGCGCGCGCTGCGAATTGGCACGTTATCGCTGTAGCCCACCACCAGAATTTTGCCGCTGACGTTGTTCATCGCCTGGGCAATCCGGTTGATGACCGGCTCATAGCGATCACGCACTACGGTAGAGGCTGAAGCGAACAATCCGTCTCCTTTCAGGATCACCACGCTGCGATCCGCTTCATCTTTCACCGCCACCAGACCGGCGTCGATTTCCGGCTTCAGGAAGCCACGCAGGTTAAGCACCGCAGGCAGTTGACGCGCAGGTTGCTGAATGGTGGTTTCAGGCAACTGAGACTGGTAAATCTTCGCCAGTACCGGGTTGGTGTTGTCGCCAAGACGCCAGTTGAGAATGATGTAGAACAGGCAGGCGATAAACCCGGCCAGCGCGACACAGGCCCACAGCGGCACCATCGGCCGCCACAGCTTGCGCAGCACGGGACGATCTTCCGGGTGTGGAGAGAGCGGTGCCGGATAGCTGCCGCGCACGCCACGGATCATCTGCCACAGCCGCTGCTTGATAGTTTCCAGCTGGGTGCGGCCATTATCCAGAACCCGATAGCGCCCTTCGAAACCGAGCAGCAGGCAGTAGTTGATCATCTCCAGCAGGAGGATATGTTCACGTGGGTTCTGCGACAGACGCGCCAGCAGCTGGAAGAACTTTTCGCCGCCCCAGGTTTCGTTATGAAACGTGACCAGCAGACCATTGCTTGACCAGACACCGCTGCTGCCCCAGGGGGTCAGCGCCGCGGCTTCATCCAGCGCCGTGCAGAGGCAATAGCGCGCCCCGACGATCACCTCATAAGCCAGCCCTGCCTGCTGGCAGCGGACTTCAAAACGGCGAATCTCGTCGATCAGACGCTGGCGCAGTGCCACCTGATCGTCATGAGACACCGAATGACGGATTTGCGGAATCGCGTTGAGCAGCGGATTGGCGGCCGCCACCAGCTGATTGTTGCTACTGGCTCCGGTAAACGCGGCATCACTGCCGGTATCCTGTCGTTCCTGCATATTAAGCGCTCGCTTTATTATTCAGTCGGGCTACGGATGGCCCAAAACTCCATATCAAGACCCGGGAACTCCCCTGCGAGATGCAGGGCGAATGCACCGGACTTATCCATCTCGTGCCACAGCTCGCTGCCCTTCTCCAGCTCAAAGTAGCTGTAGCCCGCATGCCATGGGATTTGCGGCGGCGCAACCGGCATGGCGCGCAGCATGATGCCCGGCAGCTGTAACTGAACCAGATCGCGGATTTTCGACACCGGCGCGACTTTCATCTGGGCAGGGAAATGGGTTTGCAGGTGTTCGCCCGGCACGTTGGCTTTGACCGCCAGGACGAAGCCGAACTCGCGCACCATGCTGGTCTCCGGCACCGTGGCGATGTTCAGGCCATGAGAGCGCTCGTTCAGCGGCAGCTGAATGGCCTGATCTTCCATCACCAGCGACAGCCCCTGACGCAGCATCAGCATCAGCTTGCTGAAGCATCCCGCAAGGTCGTCGTGATCGTAAATCGGCAGCACGCTTTCGGCGGTGCGTTGCGAGGTCCAGGTGGCAAGCTCCGTGGCAAACGGCAGCCAGCTGCGCCAGAGCGTTTCCGGGTGCAGCAGCGGGAGCGTTTTTAAATGGGAGACTTCGCCCAGGTGACGGTTAACCAGCGACAGCAGCGTAAATTCGATCAGCTCTGAGGTGTTAAAGCGGCCAGGCTGGCGCAAACGCCCCCCAATCTGCTGGCTGCGCTGCACCAGCAAGCCGTGGAGATCGTTGACCATGCTGTAAAGTT
The DNA here is from genome assembly GCF_000710795.1 of Enterobacter sp. T1-1. Classification (NCBI taxonomy): domain Bacteria; kingdom Pseudomonadati; phylum Pseudomonadota; class Gammaproteobacteria; order Enterobacterales; family Enterobacteriaceae; genus Enterobacter; species Enterobacter sp. T1-1. Next base: position 18,722 of record NZ_JALW01000013.1, read on the forward strand.
GCGGGCTGTTGCAGGCGTTCAGCATCGGCGGAATGTAGCTGCTATCCAGACGCACATGGTTGTCGTTGCGCTTTTCCGCGACAAACGCGATGCCAATCGCTGTCCATTCGGCCGTCAGATCTTTTTCCAGCATCAGGGTCAGACGTAAACTGCCAAACTGCACCGTGGCATCCCCCACCGACATGGCGTTATCGTCTTCCACCTCCTGCTCGAAGGCGATGAAACGCGCCAGTGACGCGGGCTCTTCGCTGAAAATAACCTCTTCACGCTCTCCCCTACGTACCGGCAGCGCGAGCACCACCTTTTCGTTGGTGAGATTGTCAGGAATTTTCAGCGGGGCCGGGCCATTGCGCCCATTGCGAACCTGGAAAAACGTACCGTCGGGTAGCACACCGCTGGCATAGCTCAGGGCAATGCAGCCCTGGCGAAGCATCGCTTCGTCCAGTTCAACATCGAGGAAGCCCCAAAGATACGATCGCTGCAGCGCACCCCATTCCCGAACGTGGTTGAGCAGATAACTTTCTGTCCGTTGAAAATGGTGTGGACGCAGGAACATGCCTTCGGTCCAGACGACCTTCTCTGCTTTGGTCATGATAGGTTTCCTGTTTTTAAGCGCGTTACTGGCTGATGACCCGGATGCCATTTATGTCGAGAAAGACATTGGCCTGGAGTTCATCGGATGACCATTTCCAGAACTGGTAGAGATGGTTTTCGCCCGGAACAGGCAGTGGGAGTGAGACACGCCATTTCTTTCCATCCAGCATCTGATATTCGGCCATAACACCGATATAGCGCGCCTCGGGTGAGCTTTGTCCGCTAAGGGTTTTCGAAAGCTGGCCCGGCATCAGGAAGAAAACATCGCTGTTCAGCAGATTCGCGCCAAGCGTGGCTGACGCGTTGTTCTGCAGGGAATAGAAGTCACTGGACATGAAATCCGCATCGGACTTCAACAGCAGCACTCTGACTTTAAGCGGCGCAGAATCATTGATTTGTGGATGAGCCTGAAACTGCAGATTGTAGCGGGAGGGGTCGCTGTGTGAAGACGACGAACAACCACTGACCAGGGCGAATATCACCGCGTAAAAGACGAACCACAGCTTATGAAAATTTTTATTATTCATAAAAATACGCTCAGAAAAGCCGTTTAGTTCAGGATCCAGGTACCGTTAGCGCTGTCTTTGCAGGCTTTGCTGTTACCATCGACATCGACACAGGTCGCTTTTTTACGCGCCTTAGGACGAATAGCCTGTTTACGCACGGTGGCTTCGTACTGATCGGCTTTGATTACCGCACGCATTGGAACGTAACCAATCAGCTGGTCTTGTCCTTCATCGGCAAGCGCCATCCAGTAGTGTTCAACCTGCCCCAGCACCACGTAGGTTTTACCGGTGACAAGCGTACTGACCACTTTCCCACCGAAATCAGGGCGGCTCATCAGGGAGGCCGGATACATGGCACGGTATGGCTCGTTAACCTGAGTGAACTCAGCAGGAGGCGTGATGGCATGACGGTGGGTTAAGGTGACGCCGTTGACCTGGCTGGTCACGATCGTATCGTCGGTGATCACAGGTTTCTGCGGCGCTTTACAGCCCGCCACCGCCATTACAAACAGAAGTGAAAACAATACGCGCATTTTCATATGCTTTTCCGTAGCGATATTTCGATGATGAGATAAAGGGGATGAAGTTTGACTTAAGTGCTATCGTTAAAATAGCCAGGATATTTTCGGGGCGTTACTATTATTCGGGCATAGCTACCGCACGAGCCCTTCAGAATAAGGCCCAGCGTCTTCCTGACATATTTTGACAAACGGTAAACAAGTTTACATGAGCTTGTCACCAATTCAATATTTCCTTCCTCACAACTGCTGCTTAATGAAGCACCCGACTCATTATAGGATTAATCTGAGAAAAAAAGCTTACTTTGCTGAATTTGTCTTATTATTACGCGTTCCTCTAACACAAACCATTGATTCAGAAATGAAAAAACCAAAAGAGAACCATTGTCATTAACGCAATACTGCTATTATCGCCACTACCATAATTAGTAGAATGGGGATTTTTTCAGGGGGAGTATGAATATATCTTCCATGAATTATTTGTTGCATTGATAGCGTATCTTTAATAGCGATGACTTTTCCGCCCTGAATTAAGACAATTCATAGACGATGAAAAAAATTAATTTTACGGCGCAAAATAACCTGGTGCCTTTAATCCCTTAGAGGCACGATTTACACCACCTGCAGAGAATTAACAGTTAAGCAGGACTACATCTTTTTTCCCCGGCGCATTGTTTACTTTATCGCCTTCAGCATCGTCGGGTAAATATATTGCAGGTTCCCCTGCCCGCCTTTCGTTTGAAAATTTTACTGTCACTAACATTGTCGCCTTCACGCCACCCTTGTCAGGACACATTATCGACATGATAAAAATTTGTTATGATTTCTTTAATTTTTCTCAGCCGCATCATGCACGACCGGCGGTCTAACAGGGTAATCTGGAATGAATAACAAACGACGTGCCGTTCCCGGCATCAGACCTTACGACGGCCCTGCAGGCGGCTGGGGAGCATTAAAAGCGACGGCAATTGCCGTGCGAACACAGATTGATGCCCTGGAGGCTCCCGCCACGCTGTTGCGCACCAACCAGCCTGACGGCTTCGACTGCCCGGGCTGCGCGTGGCCAGACAAAGAGCATAAATCCACATTTCAGTTCTGCGAGAACGGGGCAAAAGCGGTCACCTGGGAAGCCACCAGCAAACGAGTGACCCCTGAGTTTCTCGCTCATAACACCGTTACGTCGTTACTGGCAAAATCTGACTTTGAGCTGGAAGGATACGGGCGCCTGACCCATCCCCTGCGCTATGACCGGGCAAGTGACACCTTCCGCCCCGTTGAGTGGGAGGATGCCTTCGAACGCATCGGCGAGGTTCTGCGCGGGCTTGAACCAGACCAGGTGGAGTTTTATACCTCTGGCCGCGCCTCCAACGAAGCGGCCTGGCTGTTCCAGCTTTTTGCCCGTGAGTACGGAACCAATAATTTTCCCGACTGCTCCAACATGTGTCACGAAGCCACCAGCGTCGGTTTACCGCGCTCCATTGGTATCGGGAAAGGCACCGTCTCGCTGGACGATTTTGACAAGACGGAGCTGGTTATCTCCATCGGGCATAATCCCGGCACCAACCATCCGCGTATGATGGGCACCCTGCATGAACTGGCCCGCCGCGGCGTGCCGATCATCGTCCTGAACCCGCTGCGCGAGCGCGCGCTGGAACGGTTTGCCGATCCGCAGAGCGTGATTGAGATGGCAACCTACAGCTCTACCGACATCGCCTCTACCTACTTTCAGGTTAAAGCCGGAGGCGATGCCGCCGCGCTAAAAGGCATCGCCAAACACCTGCTGCAAATGGAAGCCGGGCGCGGCAACGTGCTCGACCACGCGTTTATCACCGAACACACACAGGGCTTTGAAGACTTTGCGGCAGACATTGCGCAAACGAGCTGGGACGCCATTGAACGTGAGTCCGGGCTGAGCCAGGCGGCGCTGAAACAGGTCGCCGATGCCTACGCGAAATCGAATGCCACCATAATTACCTACGGCATGGGCATTACGCAGCATAATAAAGGGACTTCTAACGTCCGCCTGATCGCCGATGTGCTGCTGCTGCGCGGCAATATAGGCAAGCCCGGTGCGGGGATCTGTCCGCTGCGCGGCCACTCTAACGTTCAGGGAAACCGTACCGTCGGGATAAGCGAGAAACCAACCCCGGCATTTCTGAACCGTCTTAAGGAGGTGTTTGGCTTTGAGCCGCCCTCTCACCATGGCCATGACGCAGTGCAGGCAACCCAGGCCATGATTGACGGTCGTGCCAGAGCGCTTATCTGCCTCGGCGGCAACTTCGCGGTGGCGATGCCCGATCACGAAAACGGCTTCCCGGCGATGAGTAAGCTGGATCTGAGCGTGCACGTTGGCACCAAGCTGAACCGTACGCACCTGCTGGTGGGTAAAGAGACCTTCATTCTCCCCTGCCTTGGCCGCACGGAACTGGATATGCAGGCCAGCGGACGTCAGTCCATTACCGTTGAAGATTCCATGTCGATGGTTCATGCCTCCTCAGGCAAGCTGAAACCCGCCTCTCCTCTGCTTCGCGCCGAACCGGCTATTGTGGCCGGCATGGCGAAGGCAACCCTGAAGACAACCCGCGTGGACTGGATGCACCTGGTTGCGGATTACGATCGCATTCGCGATCTGATTGAGCAAACCATTCCGGGCTTTGAGGACTATAACGCGCGGATCCGGGTACCCGGTGGATTCCGTATGCCGCTGCCACCCACGAAACGTATCTGGCCGACGGCGACGGGCAAAGCGATGTTCTCGGTATTCGAAGGGGTCAATGAGGATGCCAGCGGTGAAGGCGATAACGTCCTGCGTCTGATCACGCTGCGCAGTCACGACCAGTACAACACCACGATTTACGCTCTCGACGACCGCTACCGGGGCGTCTTTGGCCGTCGCGACGTGCTGTTTATGAATGAAGCGGATATGGCGCAGTCAGGACTGGAGCACGGCGACCGGGTGGATATCGAAACCGCCCTGCCGGGCAGCGCTCAGCGTCTGGAGGATATCACTGTGGTGGCATATGCCATCGCCCCGGGCTCGGTCGGGGCCTACTATCCTGAGGCTAACGTACTGGTTCCGCTCGACTATCTGGATAAAGAGAGCGGCACGCCGTCGTATAAATCGGTGCCCGTCCGCCTCACCCTGCGCTCGAAAGAGATCCGTCCGCTGTAATCCCGGTTAATACAGACCAGGCCTCACGCGCCACGACGCTAAACCCGCCGATAAACAGCGCATCACACACGCCCGGTATTCCGGGGCGCTCACCAGCGTGGTTAGCGCATCACGGATGGCATAAAGCGTTTCGGGGGTGGTGTCGGACGCAGTGATCAGCGGCAGTCCTGGCGTGAGGGGCGTCTGGTCAATCACAGTTAGCCCCGCCAGCAGGGTCGGTTCATGCCGCTGCAACAGCGCATACGTCACGCAGTCGATCGCCGCGATATCCCCTCCCCCACGTTTTACCTCGATCAGCGACTGGCGATGGCTGCCGCTAAAGATAACCTCTGAGAACCAGGTGTTTAACGCACGTGACGGCACGCGGTTGCGCAGCGCATTGTAGCCAGACTGGGAATCGGGCGCGTTACATACCACCCGCCGTCCGCGAAAATCAGCCAGCGTGCGGTGTTTATCCTCATCACGTACCACCAGAAAACTGCGGTAGTGAATGCCTTCGCAGCCCGGTACCCGGTAGTGAAAACAGCCGACGACCTGCACCTCCGGCAGTTGTGTCATCAGCGGGTAGCCGCAGGTCTGGCTCAGGATAAGATTAGGCTGCTGCCAGTGTGCCAGCAGATCAGGCTCAGGCCTGCCGGGAATAAGCTCCTCCACCGGCAGACCACGCGCCACCAGCAGACACTGGACGGCCCGCCACAGGGCAAGAGTATCTGTACTATCCACCGCATACATCGGAAACGCCAGCCGGTTACTCATGTCCTTCCTCCTGTTGACGCCTTGGATGTACGGTGACGTCCACCGACGTTTTCCAGAACCGTCGCATCCATTCGCCATACCCTCTGACCAGAAACCCGTGGTTACGCTCCCGGTACGCCTGCTGGTTTTGCAGATAGATCGTCTTCAGCCCGTACCAGGGCACGCCGGGTAAATCGTGATGTACTGAATGGTAGTTAAGATTTAAAAACAGCACGCGCCAGAACAAGCCTGCTTCGTTAATCACCGAACGCGCCAGCGGGTCGTCCGCCGCGCGATGTTCCAGAAAAGAGCGTACTTTTGTCAGCGCCAGCGCCGGGTAGCTTACCGCCAGCACAAACCAGAGCGGAGAGAAACCGTTGTGCATCATCCAGGTAAAAAGCAGCGCCAATAACGCTATATGCACAAGCCACATCACCATCGCCCGCAGTTGAAGATGGCGAAACGCCGCCACCGCGCTGCCCAGCGTCTGGAGAATATCCAGCAGCGGCGCCAGCAACAGTCGCCCGGTAAAGGTGTTTCGGGCGTGGATCACCCGCTTCTGCCATGGCGACAATCGCGCCCAGTTCGCCTGCGTAAAGTAATATGACTCCGGGTCATCCACCGGAATGGTGAGATGGTCGTGACGATGGTGGGCCAGATGAGAATCCCTGTACAGGCCATACGGATACCAGACAGCCAGCGGCAGCGTGCCAAAGAGCTGGTTCAGCCACACGAAACGCGTGGGATGGCCGTGGATCAATTCATGCTGAAGGGACATATACCAGGCGGTAAACCCAATCAGCAACAGCGTGGCAGGCAGCAGACCGAGGGTGTGCCAGAACGCCAGCGTCGAGAACCAGCCGCCATAAATGGTGGCGATCAACAACCACGTGGGCAGTTCGGTTCGCCAGAGAAACCCCGAGGCGAGATGGTGAATTTGGTCGCGTTGCTGCGGATGTAAATAGAGGGAGCTTCGTTTACCCATTCCTTCAGAGCCGTTTCGCCAGAGATAATATGCTGACGATCCGGGATAACGCCTGAAATAACAAAGAACTTAAATCACTTTGCTTTGCCAGAAAGGTGTGTTGTGCCAGCCAACGCCCTTGCCCTCCGCTTGACTTATTTTGCAATAAAGGTACTTTTCAGGACATGAAGAAGATCCTGATTATTGTTCCTGACGGCGGCATGTTGTTTGAAGCCGCCGGCATCGCCGACATTCTGATGCAAGCCAACCGCCTGCACCCGGGAGGCCTTGCGCAGCCCTGCTATCGCATCATCATCGCCACGACCCAGCCGCACCAGGTGATCCACGGCCAGTCTGGTCTCAATCTGCTGGCAGATTATCGCCTGCCGGAGCTGGATCCCCGTGAGCCGCTTGATACCATCATCATTACCGGGCGCGGCATGAACGAGCAGGAGAGCACCGCCGTGGTGGACTGGCTGCATCTTGCAGCCCCCCATGCGCGGCGGATCGCCTCCATTTGCGGTGGCGCAATGCTGCTGGCCCAGACCGGTTTGCTTGACGGCCGTCGGGCAACCACCCACTGGCGGCTGCTGGAAACCATGCAAGCGCAGTACCCCACCATCCGTGTTGAGGGGGGGCCGCTCTATATTCAGGATGGCCCTGTCTGGACCTCCGGTGGCGTGAGTTCCGGCTTTGATCTGACCCTGGCGCTAGTGGAAGACGATTATGGCTTCAGCCTCGCTCGCGACGTGGCGCAGGATATGGTGATGTATCTGCGCCGCCCGGGAGGACAGCTACAGTTCAGCCGCTATAACCTGTCGCAGTCCGGCTCCTCCGGCCCCATCAGCGAGCTGCAAACCTGGATCCTGCAAAACCTGACGGCCGATCTGTGCGTCGAAAAGCTGGCGGAAAAAGTAGCCATGAGCCCGCGCAATTTCACCCGGGTATTCACCCGCGACACGGGGGCGTCTCCGGCACGCTATGTGACCGAAGCGCGCCTTGCCGCAGCCCGACAGTTGCTTGAACAGACCGACGATCCGCTGTCCGTTATCGCCGAGAAAAGCGGATTTGGCACCAGCATCAACCTGCGTCGCGTATTTGAAAAACAGCTCCACCTCACACCCGGTGAATACCGTCAGCGTTTTCACTGCCGTAAAATGGCGTAATGTGATCCTTTTTTGTCGTTTACGCCATCCGGCCTGAAGCCTACAGTGACTCCAGACAACAGAGATAAGGAGTGCATTATGGTTAAGGTCGGCATTAACGGTTTCGGCCGTATCGGACGTAATTTCCTGCGCGCGGCGCTGGGCAATCCGGACCTGCAGATTGTGGCGATTAACGATCTGACGGACAGCAAAACCCTCGCCCATTTGCTTAAGCATGATTCCCTGCTCGGCACGCTACCGGCCCCCGTTGAAGCGGCGGACGGCGCGCTGCAGGTTGACGGCCAGCGCATTACCGTCTTTAGCGAACGCGATCCGGCGAATATTCCCTGGCGCGATGCGGACGTTGACGTGGTGATTGAAGCGACCGGTTTCTTCACCGAGCGCGAAAAAGCGCTGGTGCATATCACCCACGGTGGGGCGAAGCGCGTCATCATCTCCGCGCCGGGTAAAAATGACGATCTGACGGTGGTGATGGGCGTTAACCACGAGCAGTACGATCCGGCTAAGCACGTGGTAGTGAGCAACGGGAGTTGCACCACGAACGGCCTGGCCCCGGCCGCTCAGGTCCTGCATCAGCAGTTTGGTATTGAGCATGGCCTGATGAACACCACGCACGCTTATACCAACAGTCAGGCGCTACACGACCAGCCGGAAAAAGATCTGCGCGGCGCACGTGCGGCAGCCCTGTCGATTGTGCCGTACTCCAGCGGTGCCGCGAAGGCACTGGGGAAAGTCATCCCGTCTCTGGACGGCAAGCTGACCGGCTATTCCCTGCGCGTACCGGTTCCGGTGGTCTCGATTGTGGACTTAACGGTGACGCTGAGCCGTGACGTTACGGCCGAAGAGGTGAACGATGCGTTCCGCAAAGCTGCGACCAGCGGCCCACTGAAAGGCATTCTGGGATACAGCGATGAACCGCTGGTCTCCAGCGATTATCAGGGCGACCCGCGCTCTTCGATTATTGACGGTCTCTCCACCCTGGTGATTGGTGGTCGGATGGTGAAAATTCTGGCGTGGTATGACAACGAGTGGGGCTTCTCTAACCGCCTGGTGGATCTGGCGGTGCTGATGGATAAGAAAGGGTTGTAATGTTTAAGCCGGGTGGCGCTTGCGCTTACCCGGCCTACGGATTATGTCACCATCCTCGCAGTATATATAATACTTGATAATATAAATTATATTCATCGCTTCCAAATTCATCACATCAATTATATATAACCACCAATTTACTTAGAAAATAAATTGGTGGTTATTCTTGCTTTCGCTTTTTATAAATGCGAGTGTGATCACTGTCCCCAGTCGACAACGTAGCCCATGATAAACTCTGTACACAACAGGGACAGGCTATGTATTACAGTAAATCGATTATCGAAAAAATTGGGTCCGATAAAGAACTTGCATTAAGGCTTGATCGTGCCGTAGCTGGGGTGAAAGATGGAGCCCTAGAATATCTACATAATCTTGGCGATGCGACAACGCGTTTACTCTATTATACGTCTTGCTTCACTGAAAATTATTTTGATGTATGCAAAAATTTGGCTTCCGAAGATAAAAGGTTCATGCTTGGCATTGCAGAGCTAGTTAAACACAGGGATTTAATATTTCGCATGGTTAAGTTATACATTGAAACAATACTTAAAAACAGAAGCGAAAATGAAAAGAAGACCATACTCGAAAAAGTCATACCCTTCACAACACACTATTCAGTTAAACAAGCATCCAAATTGAGTTTAATTTATGCTGTCGCAAAATATATATGCTATAGCAATCAAATGAATGCTGCAGTGCAGAGCGCATTGATGAAAAAAGTTGCTGGAAGAACGGGAGGTGCATTTTTAGTGCTTAACGCTTACGCATTGGTCCAACGAGCGGCAGACAGCGCCAATAATCTCAAAAAATTCTTTCCATTATTTTATCATGCATTATATATGGAGAAACTTGAAATGATGTACTTCCTCATCGAACCAGTAATAATGAAAGCTGGTTACCTGAATATTTACACAGCATCAGATCATGATATTACCAATGCTTTTATAAAAATGGCTCAATAATGAGGAGGGCCATAAAGAAGATTTTTAAACTTCTTCTGGAAGACTTGAAGAATGATTTAAAAGCATATACCGCGATTTTTGTTGTTGTGATTCTATCAATGATACCAGCAACCTTAATTGAAGACGATCAAACGGCAATGCTTATTGTTGGGGCTATAGTAGTAATCGTTTTTTATATAGCCTATTTCTACGAACCTAAAGGATGAATAAATGTCTACACCAGCATATATATGGTTTACAGATGAGAATAACGCCCCTGTTACAGGTGAATGTTTAATGCCCACAAGGTTGGGCTCTACCGAACTAAAATCATTTAACCACTCGGTCTGGATACCGACCTGTTCCAACACGGGTAAATTAACAGGAACACGACTTCATGTCCCCATCACCTTTGAAAAAGAAATCGATTGCATCACACCCTATCTCTTTCGTGCCGTCTGTACAGGTAAAACCTTCAAAACGGCATTAATCAAAATGTATAAAATTAATGACGCCGGTATCGAGCGTGAATACTTCAACATCATTCTGGAAAACGTCAAGGTAACAAGGATATCGCCAGTCTTGCATCCACTAGGGATTGCAAGTGCCCACCTTGAAGAAGTTGAAATACGTTATGAATCAATTGAATGGAAATATTGTGACGGGAACATCATGTTCAAAGACACCTGGAATGAGAGAGCGACTGCGTAGAATAATGGACATCTATAAATTCCCTCTCCCACAGGAGAGGGAAAACAATCACTCCGCCTTAACCTTCACGCCCATCAACACAATCACCATCGCCGTTACCAGCAGGAAACCGCTTCCGGCAAAGACGCCGCTGGCGCCGTTGAGGTCAAATACCGCCCCGCCCACGGCAGCACCGGCGCTGATTGCCAGCTGGATAGAGGCTACCAGCAAACCACCTGCGCTTTCGGCTTCATCTGGCACCGTCGTGGCAAGCCAGGTTGACCAGCCCACCGGAACCAGACCAAACGCAAAGCCCCACATCGCCACCAGCAATCCATCCAGTATCGCCAGATGACCAAACGCCACCATGGTGAGTGCCAGCACGCCCATGGCGAACGGTACCAGCGCCAGCGTCAGGCGCAGATTACGCGCAAGCAGATGTCCGGCTACGGAGGTACCGATAAAGTTGGCAATCCCAAAGCCCAGCAGGATCAGCGAGATGCTCTCCACGCTTGCCTGCCCCACCGTTTCAAGGAACGGACGCAGATAGGTAAAGAAGGCAAAATGACCGCTGAAGATCAGAATGGTCGCCAGCATTCCACCGATCATTCCCGGACGACGCAGCACGCGGAACAGTGTGCCCAGGCTGCCGCTGCTCTCCGGCTTCATTGACGGCAGTACCCAAAGCTGCCACAGCAACGCCAGCATGCTCGGCAGAATGCAGAGGATAAAGACGTTACGCCAGCCAATCAGGCTGCCAAGATAGCTGCCCAGCGGGGCCGCGACCACCGTGGCGATCGACACGCTGGAGAAGATCACCGCCAGCGCTTTCGGCACTTTATCGGCAGGCACCAGACGCATCGCCGTGGCGGTCGACATCGCCCAGAATCCCCCGATGGCAATCCCTAACAGCAGGCGTCCCATCAGCAGTACGTGCAGCGTGGGTGCAAAAGCCACCAGCAGGCTGGAGACGATTTGCAGCACCGAGAAAAACATCAGTACCCAGCGACGGTCGATACTTTTGGTCGCCGGGGTGATCAGCAATCCGGTGACCAGCGCGACCAGCGCGGTGGCGGTCACTGCCTGCCCAGCCATCCCCTCCGTTACGCCCAGGCTTGCGGCCATGGGCGTTAACAAACTGGCGGGCAGGAACTCCGCCGTGATCAAACCAAACACCCCCAGCCCCAGTGAATAGACGGCCCGCCAGGCGGGTTTTGCAGGCACAACAGCCTCTCTCGCCGCGACACATGAACTCATCTGTTGATCTCCCGTTATGAAAATGTGACAACTGTCGCAAAAGGATAGAGTGTTCACCCTGGACGATCTATGACATATAATCTCCACTTATTGATTATTCGTCCGGAGTTTTGCCATGACCGCTCAGTCCCCCGATCTGATTAGCGAGCTGTTGCGCGGAATGCGCCTGTCGGGCGTGAAATACCGCCGCATTGAAGCCAGCGCGCCTTTCGGCGTGGCGTTCCACCAGGCGCCGGGCAAAGCACAGTTTCATTTTGTCAGCCGCGGCAGCGCCCTGCTGCGTATGGAGAATGGCGCAACGTTTACCTTAAGCGGTGGCGATGCCCTTTTTATTCCGAACGGTAATGCGCACGCCCTGCTGTCTGACGAGAAAGCAACCATCACGCCGGTTAGCGCCTTTCCCAGCGAGCCTATCTGCGGCTCGGTCTGCGCCATCACCTGCGAACCCTGCCCGGACAGCGAGAACACCGTGATTTTCAGCGGATGCATGGACTTTGAACTGGGCGGAATGCAGCCGCTAATTAAAGCGATGCCGGAGGTGATGATGGTGAGCCGGTTGATGTCCACCTGGCCGGAGATCCACCCGCTGCTGGCGGCGATGGAACGCGAATCCATGACGCGTCAGGCCGGATTCGCCGGGATCCTCGCGCGGCTGGCGGACGTGGTGGCGGCGCTAATCGTGCGGGGCTGGGTTGAAGGAGGCTGCGGAAAAGCCACCGGCTGGGTGCAAGTACTGCGTGACCCGCGTCTGAGCCGGGCCATTTACGCCATGCACCAGCAGCCGGGTCTGAACTGGAGCGTGGCGGATCTGGCAAAAGAGGCTGGCACCTCCCGCTCGGTGTTTGCGGAACGTTTTCTCGCCGCGACGGGCACCACCCCGGCGAAATACCTCAGCGAATTGAGGATGCGCCTGGCCATTCAGTACATTCGCCATGAAAATCAGCCTATTGAAACGGTCGCGCTGCGCCTGGGGTACGGATCCCTTGCGGCGTTTAGCCGGGCGTTCAAGCGAATAATCGGCCATGCGCCGGGCACGCTGCGGGAGACCAGCCAGACCCCGGAAGAGGCCTGACTGGCGCAGGACATCAGAAGTAGTATTTGAAGCGCACGCGCCCGCCGTAGCGATCGTCGTTACGGTCATCGCCATCATTCGGATGTGCTTCAACCCAGGAGGCATACGCGCCAAGATAGATATTGAAATTCTTCATCTTCATGACGTTCGGGATCAGGTACGACGCATGAATGGTGTGAATATCATAATCACCGGGATCGGTCACCCAGCAGTCGCCATCACAGTCCGCATTAAAGTTGGCGGTGTTGAAATTATCGATCTGGTTATGCGCGTAGATATAGCCCAGCTCAACATTGCGCCATAAGGCATTCACGCCCGCGGTGAAATCCGTCTCGTCGGTAGCATCCATGTAGGCGGTATTCAGGTTCGCCACGATACCGTCATCCGGATCGGTTTTTTGCCCGTTCCAGGTCATGGTAAAGCCATAGCCGGTGCGGTCAGACTGGTCGACCCATCTTCCGGACGCATCGTGGTAGCCGTAGGCATTGTTGACGAGGTTGCTCTCCATCGCGATGGCGGTCGAGAAGTTTCCTTCCTGCCAGGCAATCACCGGACGGACGTAGGCGACGTTTTTATCGTTATCCAGGTCCATGCCATGATACTGCTGGTCAACAAACAGCGAGCTGCCGTCTTCCAGCAGCGTGTTAACCTCGAGATACCAGTTGCCCAGGGTTTTACTCAGCAGGAAGTTACCGCCGCTGTCGCTACGCCCCCGCCCCTCTTTCATCATATAGATATAGCCATAACCATCGCCGTAGAGATCGTTAGCGGTGTTGCCGGAATATTCAACGAAGGTATCCTGGTTTAGCGGGAACATGTCATAGGCTTCAAAGCGGCCAACTTTTACCTTCCAGTCGTTTTCCGTGCCAAAGAAGAAGACCGCGTCGTCCAGGTTCATTTTGCCCGTTAAGTCCGCCAGCGGCTGTACGGAGAAACCGGCAAAATTGCCGTTTTCCATTCGCTTATAGCCGTCAAACCCCAGCAGCAAACGCCCGTTAATATCCCAGCGTTCATGGTTACCGGGTGCCCAGTCTTTATTGGCTGTCGTTTTCATGGACGTTAAACTGCCGGTCTTGCTGGCCGCATCCATATTAAATTCAACGTCACCATAAAATTTAATATCACCGTAGCCGGATAACGTAAGCTTAGGTGCCGTTTGCGCTGTCGCAGGCTCTGTGGATTCAACCACCACAGGATTTGCAGCTACCACGGTATGCTGCTGTTGCTCCAGAACCTGAATTTGTGCTTCTGCCTTTGCTGCCCTTGTTTCGGCCTTTTCGAGGCGCGCCTCCAGTTGCGCCAGTTTATCTTCCAGACGTTGGGTATCATTTGCTGCCATTGCTGCGGTAGAACAAAACGCACTGACGAGCAGTGCAAGGTATTTCACTTTCATCGACTCCATCCTCGTGAGTTAATCATTATTTCCTGACGGACACAGAGAACCTCACCGATAATTCAAATGAATTATCGGCTTACTGCTTCAACTATTAAGAGTTAGCGAATTCGCCTTTGTTTAAATCACTCACCACGCCATTCATGACGTTTTCAGTTAATTTATAAAATTTGATCGAGAATGCGGTGAGTAAATAAAAGAGTGATGGGATTAACGTGAACAATAAAATAACGCCCTGAATGGCGGATTCTGACTGTACGGTACTGTTCGACTGGTAATTAAACCAGGCCAGCACCCAACCCAGAATGGCACCACCGACGGCGACACCCAACTTAATCACGAAAATATTGGCCGCAACATTCATACCTGTAATACGACGTTGGGTTTTCCATTCACCGTAATTATTTGCATCAGTGATCATTGACCACTGCAACGCGCCGTTACCGCCCTGGACAATCTGAATGAGCACATGGGCAATCAGTGGAATGACCCAGAACTCCAGCGGCAGCCAGAAGCAGGCCACGCCTAACGCAGCGTTGAGAATATTGATCCAGAACGAGAGTTTAACCTTGCAAAAACGGGTACCGAACGGCTGCGCCAGAACCGAACCAAACATCGAGGCCAGCATCCCACCCAGCATAAAGAACGAGATGACGTCAGCGCCCTTGTTGAGAACAGTGTTCACGTAATAGACCACTGCGCCACCGCGGATCACCACCGCCACCAGCATCATAAAGTTGTAGATCGAGAGAATGCGCCACTGATCGTTACGAAAGAGGATTTTAACGTCCCGGGCAATGTTCAGATTTTCCTCTTTGATCGGCTGGACACGCTCTTTGGTGGTAACAAAACAAATGATAAACATCACGCAGCCGATTGCGCCAAAAAGCGCCATCGCCACCTGGATGC
Source organism: Enterobacter sp. T1-1 (assembly GCF_000710795.1). NCBI lineage: Bacteria > Pseudomonadati > Pseudomonadota > Gammaproteobacteria > Enterobacterales > Enterobacteriaceae > Enterobacter > Enterobacter sp. T1-1. The sequence continues at coordinate 33,728 of NZ_JALW01000013.1, forward strand.
CGGTCGCCCTGTCGCCGGGGTAGAGATAGTCCGCCAGGGGCAGAATCAGCGCGGTGCCGAGCGCCCCGCCAATTGGCGTAATGGCAAAGCGCCAGGACTGCAACGAAAGGTTTTCACGCGGATCGGACGTCAGCGCCGCCCCCAAAGAACAATACGGGATATTTATGGCGGTATACATCAGGGTCATAAATATATACGCGCCAACGGCATAATAAATTTTCCCGTTTTCAGTAAAATCAGGTATGGAATATACCAGCACGCAACTCACCGCAAAAGGAACGCATATCGCCAGCAGCCAGGGACGAAAACGTCCCCAGCGAGTGGATGTTGCATCGGCAATCGCTCCCATAACGGGGTCGGTAATGGCATCTAATAAGCGGACCAAAAGAAACATGGTTCCCATTACGGCCGGGGGTAAGCCATAAATATCCGTATAGTAATACGCCAGAATGGCGACCGAGGAGTCAAAAACAATATGACTCGCGGCATCTCCAAGACTGTAGCCTATTTTTTCCCGGACCGGAATTTTTTCACTCACTGACATCACGTTACTCCTTATTGATGAAACCGGTTTCTGCTTTGGCAATAATTTCGCCTGAGCGCAACGAGGCGATCCATTATGTTTTTTCACCATGAAGTTATGTTTTTTGCTTTATGTGATCGGGATAATTAAAAGAAAGCCTTTATCCGGAAAATTATGCGTAACGGATCGCAATTTATTTTCTCGCCTACAGCCATTCACAATATCAATATTTCAGCCGCGCCACCGGGGCATTAAACGCAACGGTAAATTGTCTGGATTTGTGCAAAGTGCGATGTTCGACACGCGAAGCGCGGAATATTCGACTAAGGTTTTCTGGTGAATGATTACAGCGTGACCGCTGCTCAGCGAAATAAGGAGAAGCACCGATGATAACACCTCAAAAGCTGCGCCCTCGCCTCTTACATCTGGTTCTGGGCAGTGCGCTGCTCGCGGTTGCCGCGACAGGCAACGCGGAAGAGATGAACTCTGGCCAGACAAATTCACCGGATATCTTGCTCGGTCCTCTTTTCAACGATGTCCAGAGCGCCAAACTCTTCCCCGATCAAAAAACCTTTGCCGATGCCGTACCGAAAAGCGATCCCCTGACGATCCTGGCCGACTACCGCATGCAGCGTCGTCAGTCCGGGTTTGATTTACGCCATTTTGTTGATATGAACTTCACGCTTCCCGCGGAAGGGGAAAAATATGTTCCTCCTGCGGGGCAGAGCCTGCGTGAGCATATTGACGGGCTGTGGCCTGTGCTGACGCGTACCACCGATAAAGCCAGTAACAAATGGGATTCACTCCTGCCCTTACCAAAATCCTACGTTGTGCCGGGCGGGCGTTTCCGTGAGGTCTACTACTGGGACAGCTATTTCACCATGTTAGGGCTGGCGGAAAGCGGCCACTGGGACAAAATCAGCGATATGGTGGACAACTTTGCCTACGAGCTGGATACATGGGGGCACATTCCGAACGGCAACCGCAGTTACTATCTGAGCCGCTCCCAGCCGCCATTTTTCTCGCTGATGGTGGAACTGCTGGCCACGCACGACAGCGAGGCGCTGAAGAAATACCGTCCGCAGATGGAAAAGGAGTACGCCTACTGGATGGAGGGCGCAGATGCGCTGCAGGCCGGAGAGGCCAACAAACGCGTGGTGAAGCTGGAGGATGGCTCACTGCTTAACCGCTACTGGGATGACCGCGACACGCCGCGTCCGGAGTCGTGGCTTGACGATATCACCACCGCCAAAAGCAACCCTAACCGCCCGGCAACCGAAATCTACCGCGATTTGCGCTCTGCGGCGGCCTCAGGCTGGGACTTCAGTTCCCGCTGGATGGACGATCCGCAAAAGCTGGGCACCATCCGCACCACCAGTATTGTGCCGGTGGATCTGAACGCCCTGATGTTCAAGATGGAAAAACTGCTCGCCCGGGCAAGCCAGGAGAGCGGCGATGCCGCCAGCGCGAGCAAATATGAAGCCCTGGCCACGGCGCGCCAGAAGGCGATGGAGAAGTATCTGTGGAACGATAAAGAGGGATGGTACGCGGATTACGACCTGAAGAGTAAGAAGGTGCGTAATCAGCTCACGGCTGCAGCCCTCTTCCCGCTGTATGTGAAGGCCGCGGCACAGGATCGCGCGGATAAAGTGGCTGCAGCGACGTCCTCACGTCTGCTGAAACCGGGCGGCATCACCACCACCACCGTGAACAGCGGCCAGCAGTGGGATGCCCCCAATGGCTGGGCGCCACTGCAGTGGGTAGCCACGGAAGGGTTGCAGAATTATGGACAGGACAAGGTCGCGATGGATGTCACCTGGCGCTTCCTGAAAAATGTTCAGCATACCTACGATCGCGAGCAGAAACTGGTGGAGAAATATGATGTCTCCTCCACCGGTACGGGCGGTGGCGGCGGTGAGTATCCGCTACAGGATGGATTCGGCTGGAGCAACGGCGTGACGCTGAAGATGCTGGATCTGGTCTGTCCGAAAGAGAAACCGTGTGACAGCGTGCCGCAGAATCAGCCTGCGGCGAATGATGAGGCTGCGCCGGTGAAAAGTACGGCGCAGTAAGTGAACAATGCCGGGGGGCGCTAACGCCTACCCGGCCTGCATTCCCTTCGGGAGAGGGAAACGATAATCAGAAGCTGTAGCTCGCCCCCAACTGATACGTCCGGTCACGCCCAATCCAGCAGTTTGTCGCGTCGTAGCAGGTCAGCGTCTCTTTGTTGGTGATGTTTTGCGCACTGGCTTTCAGCGTCAATCCCTCCAGCGACGGCAGGATTTCCCCCATACGATAGGAGGCCGCCAGATCGTACTGCATGGTACCGCCCAGTTTGCCCGCATCGTTGTTCGGTGAAATTTCCATTGGACCGGTGTAGCGCGCCCCTGCCCCCAGCATCAGCCCTCTCAGCGGCGTGTTGTCAAAGGTGTAATCCCCCCACAGGTTGAACGCGTTCTCCGGTACCTGCGTTGGCCGTTTGCCCTGGTATTTGTCATCTTCGGTATTGATCAGATGGGTGTAGGCATAGTTGGCAATCAGGGTCACGTTATCCGCTGGGCGGCTGACGATTGAGAGCTCAGCCCCTTTAGATTCCACTTCTCCGGTCTGGCTGTAATTCAGGAAGCCCGGATCGGAGGTGACGACATTTTTCTGACGGATATTAAATACCGAGGCGGTAAAGGTTGTGGCGTAATCCGCCAGCAGGTATTTCACCCCGCCTTCCACCTGCTTGCTGGTGGTTGGCTTCACATCTTTAGCCGTGAGCGTACCCTGCGGCGACACCGGGGCAAACCCTTCGGAGTAGCTGATGAACGGTGAAAGCCCATTCTCAAACGCGTAAAGCGCGCCCAGGCGTTTGGTCACGCGGTCCTGCGAGACCCACGCCTTGTCGCCATTCTGCATATAGTTGGTGGTTACCGAGCGGTAATCGTCATAACGCAGGCTGGCCAGCAGATTTAAACCGCCAAACTCCACCTGATCCTGCAGGTAATAGCCGTTTTGCTGATAGCTCAGACGATTTTTCTGCCCCGTATACAACCCGAGATCGCGTTCATTGATCTGCGAATAGTCAGGATTTCGCATATCGATGCCAGGCGTTGTTGAGGCATAACGGTAGTAGAAGTGGGAGTCCATCTTTTGATAGTCAAATCCGGCCAACAGGTGGTGTTTCCACTCTCCCAGCGCCACGGTTTTGGTTACCTGGTTATCGATGTTGAAGCTCTTCAGATCTTCATCCGTGGTGTAAGCAAACCGGTTAAGCTGGTATACCGCGCTCCCCGTCCCCGTGGCATAAACGCTGCGCTGGTGGGTGTCGACATCAAAGTACCGTGCCTTCTGGTTAAAGCCCCAGCCACTGTCAAACTCATGTTCAAAGCTGTAGCCCAGCATCCACTGACGCTGTTTGAAACCGCTCCACTCATCCCCGGCATAATCCCGGCGGTCGGCATATTTTGAGCGCAGATAAGCAAGCGGCAACGGGTTGGATGGAGACAGGCTCGGGGAGTTTTGCGCCAGTGCATCAACCGTAAGACGCGTTTTGCTGTCCGGCTCCCATGTCACGGACGGGGCAACCAGATAATTTTCATAGCGCGTGGTATGGGGCTGATCGTCATTTTCCGTGGCTTTGCCCAGCAGTCGGTAGTTCCAGTCGCTGTCGGCAATTTGTCCGGTCGAGTCGAGATAACCCTCCTTCAGATTGCGATTGCCGGTGTTGAAACCCAACTCGGTATGGGCGGTTTTTTGTGGCTTTTTACCCTGAATATTTACCAGCCCCCCCGGGGAGCCACCGCCGTAGAGCACAGAAGATGGCCCTTTGAGGATATCAACGCTTTCAATCAGCAGTGGATCGATGCGCGCTTTGGTATTTCCGGTGACGTTATACGGCAGTTGCAGTCCGTTGTAGAACTCCTGGTCAACGGAAAAACCACGGATTTTATATTCGCTCATGTAGGTGGTATTGCCACGCAGCTCTGTCGAAACGCCCGGAACATAGCGCAGGATTTCATTCACGGAGTTGGCATGGCGTTGCGCGATCTGCTGCGCAGAGACGGTATCGATCACCTGCGGCGTTTTACTTTCGGCAACGGCCGATTTGGTTGCGCTGTTTGTCCATGCGGGGAGAACGCTGCCCTGCTCAGAGCCGGTGACAAGAATGGTGGATTCTTCAGCAAATGCCTGTGCCTGTAATGCCAGCGTCACGGCTCCTGCCAACGCGCATACTGCAAAACGTGAGGTGTTCATAATGTCGTCTTGTGATTATATGTAACTAGGAACGACAATTATTATCATTTCGATTAGCAAATCAATATCACGACAAAAAAACGGCCCTGTCGCGAGAGCCGTTTTGTGTCATCTATGCCCGTCGGAGCAACCTGAATATGCCCAGGACAACAATGGCGCCCACCACAGCCACAAGGAAACTGTGCAGGTCGAATCCACTAATGTCGCCCCCAAAGCCAAACATGGTCGCCAGCCAGCCGCCGACAACCGCACCAATAACCCCAAGAACACAGGTCAATATAAAGCCGCCGCCATCATTTCCCGGCATGATGAGTTTAGCGATAGCCCCGGCAATAAGACCAAAGATGATCCACGCGATAATACCCATAGCGATGCCCTCTTGCAGGTTTAACGCATGCGCAGAAAACCCTCCGCGCAGGTAACGTAAGTATAGGTCATCACGGTAAAACCGATTTCATCTCACCGACTTAACTTCTCTGTACTGCGAAAAAAACTCACCGGTTTGTATTAAGTTTCGTTTCACGCTGCCGATAACGCAGAGACAGTCTGTCATTTATCAAGGAGCCATCCGGCGTGAGTAATTACAGTGAGCAGTTCCTGAAGCAAAATCCGCTGGCTGTATTAGGGGTATTGCGCGACCTGCAAAAAGGCGAGGTGCCGCTGCGCATCAGCTGGTCAAACAATCAGTTCATCAGCAAGATCCTGGATGCTTCTGCAGAGAGGCTGGTCATTGACCTGGGCAGCCAGGAGCATGAAAACCGCGCCGCGCTGCGGGCGGAGAAAATCTCGGTGATGGCAGAAACGCACGGCGCAAAAGTGGAGTTTGTCCTGCCGCGCCTGGAGTTGAGCGAATACGGTGGTCTTCCGGCGTTTGTCACCCCGCTGCCGGCCAACCTCTGGTTTGTTCAGCGCCGTGAATATTTTCGTATCAGTGCCCCGCTTCATCCTGCCTATTTTGGTAAGGCCAAAATGCCGGACAAAAAAGAGATCCGCTTTCGCCTTTTTGACCTCTCCCTGGGCGGCATGGGTGCGCTGATGGATACGCCAAAGCCTGACGGACTGGTAGAAGGCATGCGATTTACCCAAATCGAACTGGATATGGGAGGCTGGGGGCGTTTTTACTTTGATGCGCAGCTGATTGCCATCAGCGAGCGTAAGGTGGTCGACAGCAAAAATGAAACGATCGTCACGCCGCGTCTGAGCTTCCGCTTCCTGAACGTCGGGCCGGGCGCAGAGCGTGAACTGCAGCGGATTATCTATTCTCTGGAGCGAGAGGCGCGGGAGCGGGCGAATAAAGTGTTGTGACAGGAGCCGGGCAGCACACAGGCCGCCCGACAACGGCATTACATGGCATCCATTGCTTTCTGAACTTTCCAGATATAACGCGGAGCCTGTGGTGCCGGATGATTTTTCACCACGTGTTCAAAGAACTCGTCTTTGTCCATGTCGTTGATCTCTTCTATCGCCTCTTTACGGTCCGATGAGAACGTCCTGAGCAGCGCACCCGCACCGTTCACGTAAGAGACCACCAACGCATACTGCATCACTTCAGGATCCTCGATTCCCTTCAGCACGCCGTGTTCCAGAATGCTCAAATAGGCCGTGCCCATGGAGATGTTGCGTTCCGGGTTTTTCAGCTCGCTGGTTGACGGCTGACCACGCCAGCCCATATAGCGGTAGACCTCTCTCCCTGCGGTTGAGGCCTTAAGCTGCATCAGCCCCACGGCGTTAGATTTGCTGACAAGCGTTGGGTTACCGCCGGATTCCACGGCAATGATCGCCGTGATCAGTCGCGGGCTGACGCCCCAGGCCTTGCCTGCCTGTTCACTGATCGGCATCCACTGCATGGCCCGTTTTACAGGCACTTCCGGGTTCCATGCCGGGTTTTGATAGTCATGTTTTGAACTACAGCCAGCCAGCAACACAATCAAAAAAGCAAACCATCTCAATTTCACGTCATCTATCCTTATAGCCGGTCATCGCCCTTGAAGCAGGCAACGTATAAGCGGCATGATATAGACAATTAGATTCTCATTCAGCAAGGAATTGCCATGTCTCAGTTTCATCTTATCGCGCCGTCCGGGTACTGCATCAACCAGGAGGCGGCACAGCGGGGCGTTGAGCGCTTACTGGAACTCGGTTACCCGGTAGAAAATCAGACAATTATCCCCCGCCGCCAGCAGCGTTTTGCCGGTACGGAAGCGCAAAGGCTGAATGATATCAACAGCCTGGTGAACCTGCAGGGTGAGAACAATATCGTGCTGGCGGTGCGCGGCGGCTATGGTGCGAGCCGGTTGCTGGAGAGTATTGACTGGCAAGGGCTGGCAAAGCGTCAGCAGCAGGATCCGCTGCTTATCTGCGGCCACAGCGACTTTACCGTAATCCAGCTCGGGCTACTCGCGCTGCATAACGTGGTGACCTTCAGCGGCCCGATGCTGGCCGGTAATTTCGGGGCACCCGAGCTTGATCCATTTACGGTGGAACACTTCTGGCGCGCCCTGAAAAACCCGACCTACAGCGTTGAGTGGCAGGGCAACGGGCCGCACTGGTCGTGTGAAGGACAACTCTGGGGCGGAAATCTGGCAATGCTGGTGTCGCTCATCGGGACGCCATGGCTGCCGCAAATTGACGGCGGCATTCTGGTGCTGGAAGATATCAATGAACATCCGTTCCGCGTCGAGCGCATGTTATTGCAGCTGTATTACGCCGGTATTCTGGAACGTCAATCCGCGGTTATTCTTGGCAGTTTTACCGGTGCCGCGCCGAATGACTATGACGCAGGATACTCGCTGGAAACAATGGTCGATTTCATCCGCTCACGCCTTGATATTCCTGTTATTACCGGGCTGGACTTCGGCCACGAGCAGCAAACCGTCACCCTGGCGTTAGGCGCGCAGGCCATCCTGAAGCATGATGAAACGGGCAGTCGGTTAACGATTGGGGGTCATCCGGTCTTAAAGGCATAAAAAAGCCGTTAATCCCCCTCAATAAACCGCTGTTTCCGTCGTTAATATGTTAGGGTTTTAGTAACAGCATTAACATTGAGGTGGGAGTAAGACAACATTGGATGCCACAGCGATAATCAGTCTTTTCATTCTGGGTTCTGTGCTCGTAACCTGTAGTATTTTATTAAGTTCATTTTCATCGCGTCTCGGCATACCTATTCTTGTTATTTTCCTTGCCATCGGCATGCTGGCGGGTGTCGATGGTATCGGCGGTATTCCTTTCGATAACTACCCTTTCGCTTACATGATCAGTAACCTTGCGCTGGCGGTGATCCTGCTCGACGGCGGGATGCGCACCCAGGCGAGCTCATTTCGCGTGGCGCTGGGGCCTGCCCTGTCGCTGGCGACGGTCGGGGTGTTAATTACCTCCGGTCTGACCGGCATGATGGCGGCGTGGCTGTTCCATCTCGATCTGATGGAAGGTTTACTGATTGGCGCGATTGTCGGCTCAACCGACGCGGCGGCGGTGTTTTCCCTGCTGGGGGGCAAAGGGTTGAACGAACGCGTCGGCTCCACGCTTGAGATTGAATCCGGCAGTAACGATCCGATGGCGGTATTTCTCACCATCACGCTGATAGAGATGATCCAGCAGCATGAAACAGGCTTAAGCTGGATGTTTGTCCTGCATATCCTGCAGCAGTTCGGCCTGGGGATTGCGCTCGGCCTGGCCGGGGGTTACCTGCTTCAGCAGACGATCAACCGGATATCGCTGCCTTCGGGGCTCTACCCGCTGCTTGCCCTGAGCGGCGGCATTCTGATTTTTGCCGTCACCACTGCGCTGAACGGCAGCGGGATCCTCGCGGTTTATCTTTGCGGCTTCCTGCTGGGCAATCGCCCTATTCGCAACCGTCACGCCATTTTGCAGAACTTCGACGGGCTGGCCTGGCTGGCGCAAATCGGGATGTTCCTCGTGCTGGGCCTGCTGGTGACGCCGTCAGACCTGTTGCCGATTGCCGTTCCGGCGCTGATTTTATCGGCGTGGATGATCTTCTTCGCCCGTCCCCTGTCGGTGTTTGCCGGTCTGCTGCCGTTTCGCGGCTTCAACCTGCGCGAACGCGTCTTTATCAGCTGGGTGGGGCTGCGCGGCGCGGTGCCGATTATCCTGGCCGTCTTCCCGATGATGGCCGGTCTGGACAACGCGCGGCTGTTCTTTAACGTCGCCTTCTTCGTGGTGCTGATCTCGCTGCTGTTCCAGGGAACCTCGCTCGGGTGGGCGGCGAAAAAAGCCAAAGTGGTGGTTCCTCCTGTGGGCTGGCCGGTTTCCCGCGTGGGGCTGGATATTCACCCGGAAAACCCGTGGGAACAATTTGTTTACCAACTCAGCGCCGATAAATGGTGCGTGGGGGCATCGCTGCGCGATTTGCACATGCCTGCGGAAACGCGAATTGCCGCCCTGTTCCGCGATAATGTCCTGCTGCACCCAACCGGCAGCACCCGGCTACGCGAAGGCGATATTCTGTGTGTGATTGGCCGCGAGCGGGACCTGCCCGCCCTGGGTAAACTGTTCAGCCAGTCGCCTCCGGTGGCGCTGGATCAGCGTTTCTTCGGCGATTTTATTCTGGAAGCCAGCGCCAGGTTTGCGGATGTGGCCCTGATTTATGGGCTGGGTGAAGGGGCTGAAGGCGACGATAACCAGCAAACGCTGGGCGAAATCATCCAGCAGCGCCTTGGTGCGGCCCCGGTTGTGGGTGACCAGGTGGAGTTTGCCGGGATGATCTGGACCGTAGCAGAGAAAGAAGATAACGCAGTGCGGAAAGTCGGTTTGCGGCCGATGGAAGAGGACGTGGAGTAGTGGTTTTTTGCCGGGTGGCGTTAACGCTTACCCGGCACACAGACACGTTACACCGTCACAACCGGCACTCTCGGTGCCAGCGCGCACATCAGTTCATACCCTACCGTCCCCGCGGCGGCAGCCACGTCATCAATTTTGACTTCGTTACCCCACAGCTCGACCGGGGAACCAATGCCCGCCTGCGGACATGGCGTGAGATCAACGGCCAGCATATCCATGGAGACGGTGCCCACCGTTCCCGTACGCACCCCGTCTACCCAGACTGGCGTGCCGCTCGGCGCGATACGCGGGTAGCCGTCAGCATAACCGCCCGCCACAATACCAATCCGTTGCTCGCCCGTCGCCCGGTAACGGCTGCCATAGCCCACCGTGTCGCCGGCCTTCAGCGTCTGCACACCGATGATTTCGCTGCGCAGGGTCATCACCGGCTTAAGGCCGCTGTTGGCGATATCCTGCCACTGGCCTGAGGGAGAGGCGCCATAAAGGACAATGCCCGGACGCACCCAGTTATAATGCGCCTCAGGATGCCACAGCGTGGCCGCTGAGTTGGAGAGCGAACGTGGGCAATCCAGCCCTTCTGCTGCCTGCTCAATGCGCACCATCGCATCGGCAATACCGTCCGGTTTTTCCGCATCGGCAAAATGCGCCATCAGCGTCATTTCGCCCACGTTCTTCAGGGCGCGCAGCTGTTGCCATACCGTATGGACCCGCTCAGGCTGGAAGCCCAGGCGGTTCATACCGCTATTCACCTTGAGATAAATATCCAGCGGCGCATGCAGTTTTGCATCCTGAATCGCTTTAATTTGCCAGTTGCTGTGAACGCTGGTGGTCAGCCGGTACTTATCCAGCAGCGGCAGATCGTCGGCGTGGAAGAACCCCTCAAGCAACAGAATGGGCCCTTTCCAGCCGCGCTCGCGCAGCAGAATGGCCTCTTCCAGATTCAGTAACGCAAAACCATCGGTGGCGCTGAGCGCACTCCAGATACGATCGATACCGTGGCCGTAGGCATTGGCTTTCACCACCGACCAGACGCGTGAACCTGGCGCCGCCCGGCGAACAATTTGCAGGTTATCCTTCAGGGCCTGCAAATCGAGCTGAGCCAGAACAGGACGGGACATGACAACTCCTTAGTTATGCGCGCCGTGCAGGTGCTGTGGACGCGAAGGGGTAAACCCCGATTGATAGCGTGCGGCACTTAAATCGTCAAACGGAATTGCCGGCGTGCGCCCGGATATCAAATCGCTAAGCAGCTGGCCTGAGCCGCAGGCCATTGTCCAGCCAAGCGTACCGTGGCCGGTATTGGTCCACAGGTTTTTGAACGGCGTACGGCCAACAATTGGCGTGCCGTCTGGCGTCATTGGACGCAGCCCGGTCCAGAAGGTTGCCTGCTCGACAAAACCGCCACGCGGGAACAGGTCGCCCACCACCATCTCCAGCGTTTCACGGCGCGGCTTCAGCAGCTCGGTGTTAAAGCCGACAATCTCCGCCATCCCGCCAACGCGGATGCGGTTATCAAAGCGGGTAATGGCGATTTTGTAGGTTTCATCCAGAATGGTGGAAACTGGCGCCCCGCTGTCCTCTTTTACCGGAATGGTCAGAGAGTAGCCCTTCAGCGGGTAAACCGGAATGTCGAGAATACCCTTCAGCATCGCGGTGGAATAGGAGCCAAACGCCATGACGTAGGCATCCGCTTTAATGACTTCATCGCCACACTTCACGCCGTAGATACTGCCGCCTTCTGACAGCAGTTTGTCGACCGCGGTATTAAAGCGGAATTTCACCCCCGCCTGCTCGCACATCTGCGCGAGACGCTGCGTAAACAGCTGGCAGTCGCCGGTTTCATCATTCGGCAAACGCAGGCCGCCCGTCAGCTTGTGCGACACTTCTGCCAGCGCCGGTTCAACCTGCCCAAGCTGGCTGGCTTCGAGCAGTTGATACGGTACGCCCGCATCTTCCAGCACGGCAATATCACGGGTGGCGTTTTCATACTGTTGCGCGGTGCGGAACAGCTGCAGCGTGCCGCCCTGGCGACCTTCGTACTCAATACCGGTGGAGGCGCGCAGTGCCTTCAGGCAGTCACGGCTGTATTCCGCCAGACGCACCATCCGACCTTTGTTTTCCATGTAGTGCCGGGTGTCGCAGTTGCGCAGCATCTGCCACATCCACTTCAGCTGGAACTGGGTGCCGTCGAGGCTGATGGCCAGGGGCGCATGGCGCTGGAACATCCACTTAATTGCCTTCAGCGGAACGCCGGGTGCCGCCCACGGCGCGGCATAGCCCGGAGAGATCTGTCCGGCGTTCGCCGCACTGGTTTCCAGCGCAGGCCCTGACTCACGATCGATAACGGTCACGTCATGTCCCGCCTGACTTAAATACCAGGCGCTGGTTACGCCAACGACACCACTTCCCAGTATGACAACACGCATAGCCACTCCATATGTGCAAAAGAACAATCTTCTAATTACAGATTGATAACCTAGTTGAAAATATTATTCAACATACGACTTTTTTATGGTGACTTACCTCACACATCCCCCAGCATCAGGGGATGAGGCGAATTTGGAATCTCCTGCTGCGCGTTATTTTTAACCAGTATAAAATTCTGTGAAGACCGCTTTTTTTGCCGCATCAAAAACGGGAAATCGCAAAGAAAAAATTTCTGCTCCAGCACGCTTTTTAACACGGTGATCTATGCTTATCAGGAGGCTCTCCAGACAGAGAGAGCTCCCACAACGAGGGCGCGCTAATGGCTACTATTGATTCCCTGAATAAGGACAGCACACGTCTGAGCGATGGACCCGACTGGACCTTCGAGTTGCTGGATGTCTATCTCGCCGAAATCGACCGGGTGGCAAAACTGTATCGTCTGGATACTTATCCCCATCAGATTGAAGTCATTACGTCCGAGCAGATGATGGACGCCTACTCCAGCGTCGGGATGCCGATCAATTATCCGCACTGGTCGTTTGGTAAAAAATTCATTGAAACGGAGCGCTTATATAAGCACGGCCAGCAGGGGCTGGCGTATGAGATCGTGATCAACTCCAATCCGTGTATCGCCTACCTGATGGAAGAGAACACCATTACCATGCAGGCGCTGGTGATGGCGCATGCCTGCTACGGACATAACTCGTTCTTCAAGAATAACTACCTGTTCCGCAGCTGGACGGATGCCAGCTCGATTGTCGATTACCTGATCTTCGCGCGTAAGTACATTACCGACTGCGAAGAGCGCTACGGCGTGGACGAAGTGGAGAAACTGCTCGACTCCTGTCACGCGCTGATGAACTACGGCGTTGATCGTTACAAACGTCCACAGAAAATCTCCCTCCAGGAGGAGAAAGCACGGCAGAAAAGCCGCGAAGAGTATCTGCAAAGCCAGGTGAATATGCTGTGGCGCACCCTGCCGAAACGTGAAGAAGAGAAAGCGGTTGCCGAAGCGCGTCGCTACCCGTCTGAGCCGCAGGAAAACCTGCTCTATTTTATGGAGAAAAACGCGCCGCTGCTGGAGCCGTGGCAGCGTGAGATCCTGCGCATCGTGCGTAAGGTCAGCCAGTATTTCTATCCGCAGAAACAGACCCAGGTGATGAACGAAGGCTGGGCCACCTTCTGGCATTACACCATCCTTAACCATCTGTACGACGAAGGGAAAGTCACCGAGCGGTTCATGATGGAGTTCCTGCACAGCCATACAAACGTGGTGTTCCAGCCGCCTTACAACAGCCCGTGGTATAGCGGCATTAACCCGTACGCGCTCGGCTTTGCGATGTTCCAGGACATTAAACGCATCTGCCAGTCGCCAACGGAAGAAGATAAATACTGGTTCCCGGATATCGCCGGCTCTGACTGGCTGGAAACGCTGCATTTCGCGATGCGTGACTTTAAGGATGAGAGCTTCATCAGCCAGTTTATGTCGCCGAAGATCATGCGTGATTTCCGCTTCTTCACCGTGCTGGATGACGACCGCAATAACTACCTGGAGATTTCTGCGATCCATAACGAGGAAGGCTACCGTGAGATCCGCTCTCGCCTCTCCTCCCAGTACAACCTGAGCAACCTTGAGCCCAACATTCAGGTATGGAACGTGGATTTACGCGGCGATCGCTCCCTGACGCTGCGCTATATTCCGCACAACCGGGCGCCGCTGGATAAAGGACGCAAAGAGGTGCTGAAGCATGTGCATCGCCTGTGGGGCTTTGATGTGCTGCTGGAGCAGCAGAATGAAGATGGCAGCGTGGAGCTGCTGGAACGTTGCCCGGCGCGGTTGAATACGTTGTAATGGTTTTTGCCGGGTTTTGTAGGCCCGGTAAGCGAAGCGTCACCGGGCGAAAAAAAACCTCTCACTTGAGAGGTTTTTTATTTCAGCGGCCCTGAATGGCTAAATCACCCGGCAGTGTTTTCTGCATACGGTGCCAGATTTCACCGGAATCGTGGCCGTAGCGGCGCACCGTTTCATACACCTGATCGTGCAGGCCTTCAGTACAGAGCTTGCTGAGCTTATGGTAGAAGCCCAGCGCCAGGCTGCGCGCCTCAGGGTTGGCAAAGTAGTGGCGACCGATACGGGTATACAGCCCTTTCATGCCGTTCAGGATCAGACCGTACACCGGGTTACCGGAGGCAAACGCCAGTCCGCGGAAAACGTTGTAATCGAGCGTGGCAAAGGCATCCGCGTGATCTTCCACTTCGTTCGCGCTGGCAAGCACCTGCAGCGCGTCTTCCGGATGCTGACGAAAAGCGGTACGAATAAAGATTGTCGCAATGTTGGTACGCACCGAGAGCAGATTATCGATCAGCTGTGGCACGCTTTCGTGATCGAGGCGCGCCAGCGTTTCAAGAATGTTCAGCCCGGAAGTTTCCCAGAAGTTGTTTACTTTCGTTGGCTTACCGTGCTGGATCGTCAACCAGCCATCGCGCGCCAGTCGCTGGAGCACTTCACGCAGCGTGGTGCGAGTGACGCCAATCAGTTCAGAGAGTTCGCGTTCAGCCGGAAGAATGGATCCCGCAGGGAAGCGATTATTCCAGATGCTTTCAATGATGTACTCTTCCGCGAAACCCGCCGGGCTCTGCGCCTTAATGACCATAGTGAGATTTCCATTACACAGCTTTTGCAAATTGCACTCATCATACCAGAGGCATGCAGTGGCAGGTAGCGCGTGAAAGAGAGAAAAGAGGGATCGCTGTTTTATTTTCGTGAAATTTACAATACACGCTTATCCGCCTCTGCCCCGCGTTTTTTGCGTATACTGATGTTTTGTTTTACCTGACGGGGAAGGACGTCTGTTGTGGAAATTTCTTTTGGGCGCGCGCTGTGGCGCAATTTTTTAGGCCAGTCTCCTGACTGGTACAAACTGATACTTCTGGTTTTCCTGGTTGTTAATCCCATTATTTTTAGTATCGCTCCGTTCGTCGCCGGGTGGCTGCTGGTGGCGGAGTTTATCTTCACCCTGGCCATGGCGCTGAAATGTTATCCCCTGCTGCCGGGTGGTTTGCTGGCTTTTGAAGCCGTGGTTATCGGCATGACGAGCGCAGAACATGTCAAAGCCGAGCTGGCATCCAACCTTGAAGTGCTTCTGCTGCTGATCTTCATGGTGGCCGGTATCTACTTTATGAAACAGCTGCTGCTGTTTATCTTCACCCGCCTGTTGCTCAGCATTCCGTCTAAAACGATGCTGTCGCTGGCGTTCTGCCTTGCTGCCGCATTCCTTTCGGCCTTCCTGGATGCGCTAACCGTCGTGGCGGTGGTCATCAGCGTTGCCGTCGGGTTTTACGGCATTTATCACCGCGTGGCATCGTCCCGTCCGGGCGAGGATTTGCAGGACGACAGCCACGTCGAGGCGCATAACCGTGAGGTGCTGGAACAGTTCCGCGCGTTTCTGCGCAGCCTGATGATGCACGCGGGCGTCGGTACCGCATTAGGTGGCGTGATGACCATGGTAGGTGAGCCGCAAAACCTGATCATCGCCAAAGCGGCTGAGTGGCATTTTGGCGAGTTTTTCCTGCGCATGGCCCCGGTCAGCCTGCCCGTGTTCGTCTGCGGGTTAGCGACCTGTATCCTGGTCGAGAAATTCAACGTTTTCGGCTACGGTGCGCAGTTGCCTGAGCCAGTTCGCAAAGAGCTGCATAAATTTGACGAGCAGAACCGTACGCAGCGCACGCGCCAGGAGACGCTGCGTCTGATTGCGCAGGGGATCATCGGTATCTGGCTTATCGTCGCGCTGGCTTTCCATCTTGCCGAAGTCGGGCTGATTGGTCTTTCGGTTATTATTCTTGCGACGACCTTTAGCGGGGTAACGGATGAACATGCTATCGGTAAAGCCTTTACCGAAGCCCTGCCATTTACCGCGCTGCTGGCGGTCTTCTTTGCGGTGGTGGCGGTGATTATCGACCAACATCTGTTCGCCCCGATTATTACTTTTGTACTGCAGGCGGCGCCCGACGCGCAGCTGTCGCTCTTCTATCTATTCAATGGCCTGCTGTCGTCCATCTCCGATAACGTTTTTGTCGGCACGGTCTACATCAATGAAGCCAAAGCGGCGATGGAAGAAGGCGTTATCAACGCCGGGCAGTTCGAGCTGCTGGCGGTTGCCATTAATACCGGCACCAACCTGCCGTCGGTGGCGACGCCAAACGGACAGGCCGCGTTCCTGTTCCTGCTGACCTCGGCCCTCGCGCCACTCATACGTCTTTCTTATGGAAAGATGGTCTGGATGGCGCTGCCCTATACGCTGGTGCTCACCATTGTGGGATTGCTTTGCGTCAAAATTACCCTCATTCCCTGTACGCAATGGCTGATGCAAGCGGGTATACTTGCGGCGCATTAAAATTCGTTTACACTGCGCTTTCTAAGCATGTTCCAGGGAAATGATTATGTTGAGATTTTTAAACCAGTGCTCCCGCGGTCGCGGAGCATGGTTGTTAATGGCCCTGACCGCCTTTGCGCTGGAAATGGTCGCGCTGTGGTTCCAGCATGTGATGGGACTCAAACCCTGCGTGCTCTGTATCTACGAGCGCTGCGCGCTGTTTGGCGTCATGGGCGCGGGTCTGTTGGGTGCGATTGCACCAAAAACACCGCTCCGTTACGTCGCTATCGCGGTCTGGCTATACAGCGCCTGGAAAGGGATTGAGCTTTCCTGGCAGCACACCATGATGCAACTGCACCCGTCGCCGTTTATGACCTGTGATTTCGCAGCCCGCTTCCCGAGCTGGTTGCCGCTGGATAAATGGCTGCCGCAGGTGTTTGTCGCCTCCGGTGACTGCTCTGTACGTCAGTGGGAATTCCTGTCGCTGGAGATGCCGCAGTGGCTGGTGGGCATTTTTGTGGCCTACTTCGTGGTCGCGCTGCTGGTGCTAATTGCTCAGCCGTTTAAGCCGAAGAAGCGCGATCTGTTCGGAAGGTAAAAGCAAAACGGCAACGATAGTTGCCGTTTTTAGTTTTTGCGCCCTCTCCCATGGGAGAGGGTTGGGGTGAGGGCATCAGGCCGCACCCCAATAAAAACCCGCCGAGGCGGGTTTTTATTTATCACCGGGTCGGGTGATTCATAATGTGGTCTTCCCAGTCCCGCACCTCGGACTCTTTCACCGCGATGTGGCGCACCGAAATACGCTCGCCGTGCATGGCCGCTTTAGACCCGGTCAGCAAGGGGTGCCATGTCGGCAGATCCTTCCCTTCCGCCAGCAGGCGATACGCGCAGGTATGCGGCAGCCATTCAAACGTCGGCAGGTTCTCACGGGTGAGCTTAATGCAGTCCGGCTCGAACTCGAAGCGGCGCTCGTAGTTGCGGCACTGGCAGGTTTTGATGTTTAACTGCTTACAGGCAACGTTGGTGAAATAGATTTCATCAGTGTCTTCATCCATGAGCTTATGCAGGCAGCACTGCCCGCAGCCGTCACATAACGACTCCCATTCCACGTCTGTCATTTCGTCGAGAGTTTTGCGTTGCCAGAAAGGGATGTCGTTCATCAGGATGTCCACACGTCAAAAGAAAGCGCACCTTATAACGAGTCTGGCACGTTGATGCAAGTTTTGCCGCCCTGAGGGGCGGCAAAATGCGTTTACAGCACGCGGGTTTTCAGTGACAGGCCGTTAAAGCTCACTTCCAGTTCGTCTCCACCGTTAAGAGGGCCGACACCTTCTGGCGTACCGGTCAGGATCACATCACCCGGCTTAAGGGTAAAGAAGCGGCTCATATAGGCAATCAGCGGCACGATCTTATGGATCATATCTGCCGTGGTGCCCTGCTGGCGGATCTCACCGTTCACTTTCAGGCTGAGGGACGTGTTCTGTGGATCGCCGGTAAATTCGCCGACCGGAACAAAACCCGAGATCGGGCAGGCATTATCAAAGCCTTTGGCTTTTTCCCACGGCTGCCCTGCTTTCTTCAGCTTGCCCTGTACCTCACGCAGCGTCAGATCCAGCGCCACGCCGTAACCGGCGATAGCTTTTTGCACATGCTCTTCGGAGGCCTGGCGTAGCGTCGCGCCAATCAGCACCGCCAGCTCCACTTCATGATGCACTGAACCCAGTCCCTGCGGCAGTGCCAGCGGCTGGCGGATATCGCAAAGCGCGGTTTCCGGCTTAATGAACAGCACCGGCTCTTCTGGCGTCGCGCTGCCCATCTCCTGAATGTGTTTGGCATAATTGCTGCCCACGCAAACCACTTTGCTGACGGGATAATCCAGTAATGCACCTTGCCAGTTATGATGTTGATACATGGTCGACCCCTAAACGGTTGATGTGTTATGCCCGAAAACAGGTGAGGCTATTTTTTACCGGTCGCCTCAAGATGCTGTTTTAATAAATTCTCGGGAGGTGGCGGAAGCTGTAAATAATAGCCTTGCTCCGTTAAGGCCGTTTTAACTTTTTCCAGATCGGCGTTAACCAGTTTCTTACGACCGTCGAGCGGCAGCAGCATCGCCAGCTGAGGTCGGCCAAAGCTCTTCATTAATTCTTCTGGCACGCGGGAAAAATCGTCTTTCTTTTCGACATAAAGATAGGTCTGGTCGCGGCTTGTACTTCTGTAGATCACACAAAACATGTTTTTACTCTGAATTCATAGGTGGTTGCTTGCCTCAATATACTCCTGACTATAACATGCCTGATACTCTTCGGAATATCGCAGCGAGTGGTTGCGGTTAATAGCAAATTGAGTAAGGCCAGGATGTCAAACACGCCCATCGAGCTTAAAGGCAGTAGCTTCACCTTATCAGTGGTACATTTGCATGATGCAAAACCCGAGGTTATTCGTCAGGCGTTAGAAGACAAAATCGCTCAGGCTCCCGCCTTTCTGAAACACGCCCCTGTTGTTATCAATGTCAGCGGTCTGGAATCCCCGGTTAACTGGAAACAACTCCAGCAGGCCGTCTCCTCTACCGGTCTGCGCATTGTGGGCATCAGCGGCTGTAAAGATACTGAGCTGAAAGCGGAAATCGACCGTGCGGGACTGCCTCTTCTGAACGAAGGCAAAGAAAAAGCCCCACGTGCGGCCCCCGTTGCCGTTGAAACGCCCCCACCTGCGGTACAAAACGTTACCGCCCTCACAAAAACGCGAATGATTGATGTGCCGGTTCGTTCCGGACAGCGCATTTATGCACCAAACTGTGATCTAATTGTTACAAGCCACGTCAGCGCTGGCGCTGAGCTGATTGCAGATGGCAATATTCACGTTTACGGTATGATGCGTGGGCGTGCACTCGCCGGGGCGAGTGGCGATCGGGACGCACAAATATTTTGTACTCACCTGACTGCGGAACTGGTGTCCATCGCAGGTGAATATTGGCTGAGCGACAAGATCCCAGCCGAATTTTATGGCAAAGCGGCTCGTCTGCGACTGGCAGACGACGCGTTGACCGTTCAACCGTTGAATTGATCCCTTTTTAACAAGGAATTTCTATGGCACGCATTATTGTTGTTACTTCGGGTAAAGGAGGCGTTGGCAAGACCACCTCCAGCGCGGCCATCGCTACTGGTTTGGCCCAGAAGGGAAAGAAAACCGTCGTTATCGATTTCGATATCGGTCTGCGTAACCTCGACCTGATTATGGGTTGTGAACGTCGCGTCGTGTATGACTTCGTAAACGTGATTCAGGGCGATGCCACCCTTAACCAGGCGCTGATTAAAGACAAGCGCACCGAGAACCTTTATATCCTCCCGGCCTCTCAGACGCGTGACAAAGACGCCCTGACCCGCGAAGGCGTTGAAAAGGTGCTCGATGAGCTGAAAAAAATGGAGTTCGACTTCATTGTCTGTGACTCCCCTGCCGGTATCGAAACCGGTGCCCTGATGGCGCTCTACTTCGCTGATGAAGCGATCATCACCACGAACCCTGAAGTGTCATCCGTCCGTGACTCTGACCGCATTCTCGGGATCCTCGCATCCAAATCCCGCCGTGCGGAAAATGGCGAAGACCCGATTAAAGAGCACCTGCTGCTGACCCGCTATAACCCGGGCCGCGTAAACAAAGGTGACATGCTGAGCATGGAAGACGTGCTGGAGATCCTGCGCATTAAACTGGTGGGCGTCATCCCGGAAGACCAGTCCGTGCTGCGCGCCTCTAACCAGGGCGAGCCAGTGATCCTTGATACAACAGCAGATGCCGGTAAAGCGTATGCGGATACGGTTGACCGTCTGCTGGGAGAAGAACGTCCTTTCCGCTTCATTGAAGAAGAGAAGAAAGGTTTCCTCAAACGCCTGTTCGGAGGATAAGTTATGGCATTACTGGACTTTTTTCTCTCGCGGAAAAAGAACACCGCCAACATCGCAAAAGAACGACTGCAAATCATCGTTGCGGAGCGTCGTCGTAGCGACGCCGAGCCTCACTACCTGCCGCAGTTGCGCAAGGACATCCTGGAAGTGATCTGCAAATATGTGCAGATTGACCCGGAGATGGTCACCGTGCAGCTGGAGCAAAAAGACGGGGATATTTCGATTCTGGAGCTGAACGTCACGCTCCCGGAAGCGGAAGAGTCGCGTCCGTAGTTTTTGATTTCGTAGCCCCGGTAAGCGCAGCGCCACCGGGGGAATATGCCGGGTATATCGCCCGGCATATTTATTATCGTGGATACCCTTCCAGCAACGTATTCAGGCGATCGGCCATCAATTCCCCGCGCCAGCCCGCCATCATTTCCGGTAAGCCATTCTGCGGTTTCAGCTTCCAGTGCCAGTTCAAAAGCTGGTTTATCTGACGACGTGATGCCAGCAATTCCGCACTCAGTTTGCTTTCTGCCGCCACAGCCTGCACCAGCGCTTTAATATCTTTAAACGCTTTGCGGTAGCCCGGCATATCCATCAGATTCAGCAGCGGCTCTGGCAGTGCGTCATCCGGTATCTGCTGCGCTTTGGCCACCAGCGCGAGCAGCGTTTTTCCGTGAAAGCGGATTTCGCTGCCTGAAAGCCCAATGCTGTCCAGCTCACCCATGCTGCCTGGCATATAGCGTGCGACCGCCCACAGGTGCTCTTCGCGTACCACAAAGTTTACGGCCAAATCGCGTTCGCGCGCTTTACGCAGGCGCCAGTCGGCTAATAATTGCAGACAGGCCAACTGACGCGTACGCAGCTGCCACGCATTGCTGATATCGCGCCAGGCCTCTTTCGGGTCAGCAATTTCCTGGCGACGCTGCTGCGTCATGCGGCACTCATCCAGTGCAGCAGGCAGCCAGCCGGAGGCTTCTGCCTCTTTCATCAGTTGTCCGGCAATCGGCAGCAGGTAAAACACATCTGCCGCAGCGTAGTCCAGCTGACGCTCTGTGAGCGGGCGCGCCAGCCAGTCGGTACGGGATTCACTTTTATCCAGGGTCAGGCCGGTGTACTCCTCAACCATGGCGGCAAAGCCCCATGAAAGCGGACGATTGCTGAACGCGGCGAGGATCTGCGTGTCAATCAGCGGCTGCGGCATGATGCCAAACGTATTCAGAAAGACTTCCAGATCTTCACTGCCTGCGTGCAGGTATTTGGTGACCGCAGTATCAAGCAGCAGGTCACGCATCGGCGTCCAGTCGGTAATGCCGAGCGGGTCAATCAGCGACACGTGTTTGCCGTCGTACATCTGAATCAAACCCAACTGCGGATAATACGTCCGGGTACGAACAAACTCGGTATCCAGGGCGATGGCAGGAAAGTCGCGCGTCACTTCGCACAGCGAAGCCAGCTCGTCGTTGGTCGTGATCATCTGGTAATTCAAAACGGTTTCTCTTTTGTTTGCGCCCATAAAAAACGCCGGCTAAACCGGCGTCTGGGCGATTAGCATGAAGCTCAGGCCTTATTGTCCACTTTGGCACGGGCTTCGTCACGTAATTCTCGTCGTAATATCTTCCCGACGTTTGATTTCGGCAACTCATCGCGGAACTCCACCAGCTTCGGCACTTTATAGCCGGTGAGCTGACGGCGGCAGAACGTGATGAGCTCCTCCTCGGTAAGAGAGGCGTTTTTCTTCACCACAAAAATCTTCACTGCCTCGCCGCTGCTGCCGGAAGGTACGCCAACCGCGGCAACTTCAAGCACGCCGCTATGCTGCATCACCACATCTTCGATCTCATTCGGATAGACGTTAAATCCGGAGACGAGGATCATGTCTTTCTTACGATCGACAATGCGCAGGAAGCCCTCTTCGTCCATCACCGCGATATCACCGGTGTGCAGCCAGCCGTCTTTGATGATTTCGTCGGTGGCATCAGGACGCTGCCAGTAGCCCAGCATCACCTGTGGCCCTTTAACGCACAGTTCACCCGGCTCGCCCGGTGCAACTTCGTTGTCGTCATCATCCACCAGTTTGGCTTCCGTCGACGGTACGGGCAGGCCGATACTGCCGCTGTGATAGTCGATATCATGCGGATTGACGCTGACCAGCGGGGCGCATTCGGTCAGGCCATAGCCTTCGAGTAAATACTGGCCGGTGAGTTTCACCCAGCGCTCTGCCACCGCCTGCTGAACCGGCATTCCGCCGCCCGCAGAGAGGTGCAGCGTGGAGAAATCAAGCTGCTGGAACTCTTTGTTATTAAGCAGCGCGTTAAACAGGGTATTGACCCCGGTCATGGCGGTGAACGGGTATTTCGCCAGCTCTTTAACCAGCCCCGGAATGTCGCGTGGGTTGGTGATCAGCACGTTCTGACCGCCCAGCTCGATGAACAGCAGGCAGTTCATGGTCAGCGCAAAAATGTGATAAAGCGGAAGCGCGGTGATGACCACCTCTTTGCCCGGATGCAGCAGCGGCCCGTAGGTCGCATTCACCTGCTCAAGGTTCGCCAGCATATTGCGGTGAGTCAGCATGGCGCCTTTGGCCACGCCGGTAGTGCCACCGGTGTACTGCAGGAACGCAAGATCCTCTGACACCACTTCTGGTTTGACGTATTGCATACGATAACCGGCATGCAACGCGCGGCGGAAGGAGATGGCATCCGGCAGATGGTATTTCGGTACCAGACGTTTAATGTATTTGACGACAAAGTTAACCAGCGTGCCCTTGGCGGTGGAGAGCTGATCCCCCATGCGCGTCAGGATGACGTGTTTCACCTGGGTTCTGTCGACCACTTTCTCCAGCGTGTGGGCAAAATTTGAGACGATCACAATTGCGGTCGCGCCGCTGTCGTTCAGCTGATGCTCCAGCTCACGTGGGGTGTAGAGCGGGTTGACGTTGACGACAATCATCCCGGCCCGCAGGATACCAAATAACGCGACCGGGTATTGCAGCAGGTTCGGCATCATCAGCGCGACGCGATCCCCTTTTTGCAGCCCCAGCCCTTCCTGCAAATAGGCCGCGAACGCCCGACTCCGCTCCTCAAGCTTACGGAACGTCATCACCTCACCCATATTGATAAACGCGGGCTGATCGGCGTAACGCCTTACCGAGTGTTCAAATAATTCAACCAGGGATTGATAACGGTCAGGATTGATCTCCGCAGGCACATCTGCGGGATAACGGTTAAGCCAAACCTTGTTCAATGCATCACCTCTGAATTGAGTGTTCGTCGTCATCACAACCCCGATAATAAACAGCTTGTTAACATTATATTAACTCAGCGTACCAGTTTATTAATTGCCCAGATTTAAGGTTGCGAAGCGCGTCACTCTTTTTTTTCGTTTTAGCCGTAAAAAAATAGAGACAGCGGCTGAGCCGCTGTCTCTTTTCTAACAATAACAGTAAGTTACTCAGTAACGATCGTCTGTACCTGCGCCGGGCCTGGGTTATACCAGCCCCAGCCGGGGTAGCCGTAACGATACGGGTGTGGGCCCCACATCCACGGATCAACAGGCTGAGGCGGCATGATCACCTGCTGTGTCAGCCGCCAGCGTTTGTAGCCGTTAACCTGCATGGTCATAAATTTGTAGGGCGTTGTGCCGATTTTGCCCTGTGTCGTGCCGGTAATCGGCCCGACGACGGTCACCAGCTGTCCACGGAAATCAACCGGGTCGAGGAAGCCGCTGACATCGGCAAAAATGCGCCCGCGCGAGGTTTCGCCGAGGATCGGCCGCGCGCCGCTATCCAGTGGCACGGTGGCGATCTCCAGCCGGGTTTTCCCCTGCTGGTTTTGCACCTCAATCACCTTCCCGCCGAAGCGCGCTTCCTGACCGACGTAAAGCTCAGGGGCATTCATCACGCGAACCAGATCCTGCTGTGGCGTAGGGCTACTGCCCTTAATCGCATCAGGAACGGAAACGCATCCGCTCAGTGCTATGGCCACAGCGCCTGCCATAATTAGGCGTACTACTTTAGTCTGAACCGCCATGATGCGACTCCTTTTTCTCAGTTCCTGTTACTGAGATTCACTCGCGGCCTGGAAGTTTCTTCCACGCGACGGTGTTTCGCAAATAAACCGGCTCGGCATGTTCAACAGCCACGGTTTTTCCTGCTGCGAGCAGCTGGCAGGCCAGAGGAAGCATATCCTCTGCGGCAGGCAGAAGCATGTTGCCGTCCACCAGCGTTACGCCGGTACCGTTTGCCATGTCAGGCCATGCCGCCCAACCGGTCCCTACCGTCGCCCATTCACCGGAGAGGTTCTGCAACCGTTCGGTTACCGCTTCCGGCTTGAGCACCGCTTCCGTCTCTTCGCCGTGCCACACGCCCTGCTCGTCGCGGGTGTATTCAGCCCAGTAGACTTCGCCCATGCGGGCATCAATCGCTGCCAGCACACGGGTAGCACCGGTCATACGCCACGCGCCCTGCGCCATCGTCGCCAGGGTGGAAACACCGATCATCGGAAGGTCAGCGCCCAGCGCCAGCCCCTGCGCAATACCGATCCCAATGCGTACACCCGTAAAGCTGCCGGGGCCACGGCCAAAGGCCAGCGCATCGAGGTCGGTTAAGGTGGTGTTGCCCTGGGTCAAAATCGCTTTCACCAGGGGCAGAATACGTTGGGTGTGTTCTCGTGGGCACTCTTCGAAATGAGCAGAAATAGCACCGTCGTTCCACAGAGCAACGGAACACGCCTCTGTAGCGGTATCAATAGCCAGAATTCGCATCAGTCGTCGCGCTCTCGCAATGGTCAGTCACAAAATGGCGCGCATCTTAGCACACTCCCGGGCAAATTACTCCGCCGTTGGGTTGGCCAGGAAGCGAACCGCGCGTTTAATGTCCCGCGTACGCGGCGCGGGCGGCAGGCTGGCGAGGAAGGTCGCACCGTAGGGGCGCATCACCAGCCGGTTATCACAGATTACGAGCACGCCGCGGTCGTCCACGTCGCGGATCAGGCGTCCTACCCCCTGCTTAAGGGTGATCACCGCGTCCGGCAGCTGTACCTCGTCGAAAGGATCGCCCCCGCGCAGACGGCAGTCTTCCATCCGCGCTTTGAGCAGCGGATCGTCCGGCGAGGTAAAAGGCAGTTTATCGATAATCACCAGCGACAGGGTATCGCCCCGCACGTCCACACCTTCCCAGAAGCTGCTGGTTGCCACCAGAAGCGCATTCCCGGCACTGACAAACTGCTGTAACAGTTGCCCTTTGCTGGTTTCCCCCTGCAGCAGCACCGGCAAGGTCATGGTGGCGCGGAACTGTTCTGCCAGGTCGCGCATCATGGCGTGAGAGGTGCAGAGCATAAAGCAGCGGCCATTGTTGGCCTCAATCATCGGCTTCAGCATGGCTGCCAGCAGGCGTGCGGCACCGGGCTGGTTGGGTAACGGCAGATTACGCGGCACGCAGAGCAGCGCCTGTCTTTCATAATCAAACGGGCTCGGCAGCAGCAGTGACTCCGCCTGTTCAATCCCGAGACGCTCGGTGAAGTGGTGCAGATCGTCATTCACCGACAGGGTCGCGGAGGTAAATATCCAGCTCCCAGGTTTTTGCGCCATCACCTCTTTGAATTTGTCTGCCACCGTCAGCGGCGTAAGCGCCAGGGTGAAATGACGCGAGGTGCATTCATACCAGTAGCTGTACCCCGGCTGGTTGATCTCCTTCAGCCGTTTCAGCCGCCCGCGATAGAGCGTGGCGCGCTCGAAGGCGGCGTCCAGCAGCGCAGAACGGCCAAGCGACAGTTTCGCCACGTCGTAACAGAGTTCCAGCGCGTCATCCAGCAGCAGTAGCGCGCGCTGGATATTATTGTCCGCCAGCAGCTCGCGCAAATTGCCGCGGTAGCCCGGCTCGCCAAGCTGCAGGCGAAAATCCTGCGCGCTTTGCGCGAGGCGATCGGCACATTTTTGCAGCTGCTGGGTATCTTTTAATTCAGTGCGATAAGCAATGGTGAAATCTTTCGCCAGATCCAGCAGCTGGCGGCTGGAGAGCGACTGGCCGAAATACTGGCTGGCGATATCCGGAAGCTGATGGGCTTCGTCGAAGATCATCACTTCCGCTTCAGGAATAAGTTCGCCAAAACCGCTGTCTTTCACCACCATATCCGCGAGAAACAGATGGTGGTTGACCACCACCACATCTGCATCCATCGCCGTTTTACGCGCTTTGACCACAAAACAGTCTTTATACAGCGGGCAGTCGCTGCCCAGGCAGTTGTCATTGGTGCTGGTCACCAGCGGCCAGGCGGGAGAGTCTTCCGCCACGCTCGCGCAGGTGCTGATATCCCCCTCTTCCGTCTGGTTAGCCCAGGCGCGAAGGATGATCACATCACTCAGGGTCTGCACCGGCAGGTCGCCGCCCGCCAGCGCCTGCTGTTCAAGACGCTCCAGGCAGAGATAGTTGGAGCGCCCTTTCAGCAATGCCAGCCGCCCTTTGTATTTCAGCGCTTTTGCCACCGTCGGCAAATCACGGCTGTAGAGCTGATCCTGCAACGCCTTCGAGCCGGTAGAGATGATCACCTTCTTTTTCGCGCGCAGCGCCGGTGCAAGGTAAGCGTAGGTTTTTCCCGTGCCGGTTCCGGCCTCGACCACCAGCGGCTGTGCCTTATCGATGGCGCGAGCGACGGCATGCGCCATCTGACGCTGCGGTTCACGCGGTTTAAAACCGGGAATAGCCTGTGCTAACTTCCCTTCAGGGGAAAAATCGTCTGCCACGGTGTTCTCTCACTGTATTTTTGCACAGGGATTATGTCAGCCCATCCTCTCCTGTGCCACCCCAAATAGTGACGACGACGAAACAATATGGCAGTCTTGCCGCCTGATGACGAAAGTAACGAGGAAACGTTTATGACAATTGTGCGCATTGATGCCGAAGCCCGCTGGTCTGATGTAGTCATTCATAACCAGACGCTCTATTACACTGGCGTGCCGTCCAATCTGGATGCGGATGCCTTTGAACAAACAGCTGACACCCTGGCGCAGATTGATGCGGTGCTGGAAAAGCAAGGCAGCGACAAATCGCGTATTCTGGACGCCACCATTTTCCTGGCGAATAAAGACGATTTTGCGGCCATGAACAAAGCCTGGGATGCGTGGGTGGTGGCGGGTCACGCGCCTGTACGTTGTACCGTACAGGCCACGCTGATGAAGCCGGAATACAAGGTAGAGATTAAGATTATCGCGGCTGTGTAAGCCGGTTACTCTTCATCTTCATCCTCGAAACGCGCCACGATCCGCTCGCCGGTATGGGTGGCGCGAAGTTCTTCCGCCACCTGAGAAATGGCCTGCCCGCTGCTCATCCCCTGGGACATCAGCTCCTGGATCCGCTCAACCGCTTTTTGCTGCTGCTCGTGGCTCAGAGAAGGTAAACCTGCAAACATCGTCAACTCCTGCTAAATTATTCGCGCTAATTATTTCACGCTGCCCGGTAGTATGCCACACATGAACATGCGCTTCCCCACTGTTATTACCCTGCCGTGGCGTACTGACGCCGCTGAATTCTGGTTTGCTCGTCTGAGCCATCTTCCCTGGGCGATGCTGCTGCATTCCGGCCATGCGGACCATCCTTACAGCCGCTTCGACATTGTGGTTGCTGACCCGGTGCGCACGGTGACATCCGAAAACCAGCCCTCCACGCACGATCCGTTGATCCAGCTTCAGGAGGCTATCGACGAGCTGGGTTTGTCTGCCACGCCTGACCCGGATCTTCCCTTCCAGGGCGGTGCGCTGGGCGTATTTGGCTATGACCTTGGTCGCCGCTTTGAAACGCTGCCTTCCGTTGCGAAGGCAGATATTCCGCTGCCGGATATGGCGGTGGGACTTTACGACTGGGCGCTGATTGTCGATCACCATAAAGAGGTGGTCTCCCTGCTCAGCCATTCGGATGTGGAGGCACGCCTGGCCTGGCTGAACGCACAGCAGCCCTTAGCCGCGCCGGATTTCCGTCTGACCTCTGCGTGGCGTTCAAACATGACCCCGCAGACCTATGCGGAAAAATTCGCACGCGTGCAGGCGTATCTGCAAAGCGGTGATTGTTATCAGGTTAACCTTGCCCAGCGCTTCCAGGCGACGTATCAGGGCGATGAATGGCAGGCCTTTACCCGCCTCAATGCCAGCAACCGGGCACCGTTCAGTGCGTTTATCCGTCTCGATCAGGGCGCGATCCTGAGTCTTTCGCCTGAGCGGTTTATTCATCTGGCGGAAGGCAAGATCCAGACACGCCCGATTAAAGGGACCTTGCCGCGCCTGAGCGATCCGGCTGCCGACCGCCAGCAGGCGGAAAAGCTCGCCGCGTCACCGAAGGACCGCGCCGAAAATTTAATGATTGTCGACCTGATGCGCAACGACATTGGCCGGGTGGCGGTACCGGGCAGCGTTCGCGTGCCGGAGCTGTTCGTCGTCGAGCCTTTCCCGGCGGTGCACCATCTGGTCAGCACCATTACTGCACAGCTGCCGGCTTCGCGTACCCCCTGCGATCTTCTGCGCGCCGCGTTCCCGGGTGGCTCCATCACCGGCGCGCCAAAAGTGCGGGCGATGGAGATTATCGATGAGCTGGAACCGCACCGTCGCAACGCCTGGTGCGGCAGCATTGGCTACGTTAGCGTCTGCGGTACGCTGGATACCAGCATCACTATTCGCACCCTGACGGCCTGCGACGGCCAGCTTTACTGTTCCGCAGGCGGCGGAATTGTTGCTGACAGCCAGGTCGAGGCGGAATATCAGGAAACCTTTGATAAAGTTAACCGTATCCTGCAACAACTGGAGAACTGACGGGTGGAGAGAGAGAACCTGACGCTGGATGATTTTCTGTCGCGCTTTCAGCTTTTGCGGCCTCAGGTGAGCCGCGAAGCGCTTAATCAGCGTCAGGCGGCGGTGCTGATCCCCGTGGTGCGTCGTGAGCAGCCCGGTTTGCTGCTGACCCAGCGCTCCCCTCATTTACGCAAACATGCCGGTCAGGTCGCTTTCCCCGGCGGCGCGGTAGACAGCAGCGATGCCTCGCTGATTGCCGCGGCGCTGCGTGAAGCGCAGGAAGAGGTGGCTATCCCACCGGAGGCCGTCGAGATTGTCGGCGTCCTCCCGCCGGTGGACAGCGTGACCGGTTTCCAGGTGACGCCGGTGGTGGGCATTATCCCGCCCGGCCTGCAGTATCACGCCAGTGTTGATGAGGTGTCTGCGGTGTTTGAAATGCCACTGGAAGAAGCCCTTCGCCTCAGCCGCTATCACCCGCTGGATATTCAGCGCCGTGGGCACGATCATCGGGTCTGGTTGTCCTGGTATCAGCATTATTTTGTCTGGGGCATGACGGCGGGCATCATTCGTGAACTGGCTCTGCAAATCGGCCTGAAGCCTTGACTATACTTTACATTCCACCCTCTTTTGTCAGGTTTGCGATCGGCGTCGCGCTATTAGCAAAACCATCGTTAACCATTAGTTTAATTCATGTGAATAGTTAAGCCGAGGTCGATGT
The DNA here is from genome assembly GCF_000710795.1 of Enterobacter sp. T1-1. Classification (NCBI taxonomy): domain Bacteria; kingdom Pseudomonadati; phylum Pseudomonadota; class Gammaproteobacteria; order Enterobacterales; family Enterobacteriaceae; genus Enterobacter; species Enterobacter sp. T1-1. Next base: position 63,470 of record NZ_JALW01000013.1, read on the forward strand.
TCCCTCTTACACTATGCGCAGTTATAACATCGTTACTGGAACCCCGGTAACCCTGTCAGGAGTGTGAAAGTGATTAGTATATTCGACATGTTCAAAGTGGGAATTGGCCCTTCGTCTTCCCATACTGTTGGGCCGATGAAGGCCGGTAAACAGTTCGTCGATGATCTGGTCGAAAAAGGATTACTGGAAAGCGTTACCCGTGTCGCCGTGGATGTCTACGGCTCACTGTCATTAACGGGTAAAGGCCACCACACCGATATCGCCATTATTATGGGTCTGGCAGGCAATATGCCGGACACTGTAGATATTGATGCCATCCCGGCATTCATCCGTGACGTGGAAGCGCGCGGTCGCCTGCTGCTGGCTAACGGCAAGCACGAAGTGGATTTCCCGCAGGATGACGGGATGCGTTTTCGTAGCGACAACCTGCCACTGCATGAAAACGGCATGACCATCCATGCCTGGAACGGCGAGAAAGAGATTTACAGCAAAACGTACTACTCCATCGGCGGTGGATTCATCGTGGATGAAGAGCATTTCGGTAAAGAGAGCACAGGCGACGTCAACGTGCCGTATCCGTTCAAATCGGCCACCGAGATGTTGGGTTATTGCAAAGAGACCGGCCTGTCGCTGTCCGGCATGGTGATGCAGAACGAACTGGCACTGCACAGCAAAAAAGAGATCGAAGACTATTTTGCAAACGTATGGCAGACCATGCGCGCCTGTATCGATCGCGGGATGAACACCGAAGGTGTGCTGCCGGGTCCGCTGCGCGTACCGCGTCGTGCCTCTGCCCTGCGCCGCATGCTGGTGACCACCGATAAATTCTCCAACGACCCGATGAACGTGGTCGACTGGGTGAATATGTTCGCTCTGGCGGTTAACGAAGAAAACGCTGCCGGTGGCCGCGTGGTGACGGCACCCACCAACGGTGCGTGCGGTATTGTTCCGGCGGTGCTGGCTTATTACGATCACTTTATTGAACCTGTTACGCCAGATATCTACATCCGTTACTTCCTGGCGGCAGGAGCCATCGGTGCCCTGTACAAAATGAACGCCTCTATCTCTGGCGCTGAAGTAGGATGCCAGGGTGAAGTGGGTGTGGCCTGTTCCATGGCGGCCGCTGGTCTGGCTGAACTGCTGGGCGCAAGCCCTGAGCAGGTTTGCGTGGCGGCGGAGATCGGTATGGAACATAACCTGGGCCTGACCTGTGACCCGGTTGCCGGGCAGGTGCAGGTACCGTGCATTGAGCGTAACGCCATTGCGTCGGTGAAAGCGATTAACGCCTCCCGTATGGCAATGCGCCGTACCAGCGAGCCTCGCGTGTCGCTGGATAAAGTTATTGAGACCATGTACGAAACCGGTAAAGACATGAACGCGAAGTACCGTGAGACTTCCCGTGGTGGTCTGGCCATTAAGGTACAGTGCGACTAATACCTCCCCTCGCCCATCTGCAACGGATGGGCGAAATTTCCTTCTGATTCTCGTCGCCTTTCACTTTCCCCACTACACTTTCACTGTTGCGTCTGGCTTTTGGGGCTGGAGGTGTATCAGGCGACCGTTCATGCAAACCGCACAAACGATCATTAAAAACTATCGCCGAAAACGCGTTATCGTCTGCGTGACGGTTGCGCTCCTTACGCTCATCCTGACGTTGGGCATTCGATTTATTTCACAGCGCAATGTTAATCAACAACGCATTGTCGATTTCGCCAGCCATACCGTTCGCTCACTTGAAAACGTCCTGCTTTCTCTGGATAACCGCCGACCGGAGTTGTTGGGTCTTGTTGGCCAGCCGTGCCCGCAGGCGCATCTGACTCTGCGTAAGCAGGCCGCCATTTTACAGACCGTCCGCTCAATTACCCTGATTAAAGAGGGGATCCTCTACTGCTCCAGTATTTTTGGCAGTCGCGCCGTCCCGGTTCATGAATTATTTCCCGAACTGCCGTCAGGTCTGCCAAAACTGATTTTATCGACCGATAAGTGGCTGCTTAAAGGCAGCCCTATTCTTATCCAGTGGCACCCGACGTCACAACGCGGTGAAGAGGGGGTGATGGAGGTGATCAATATCGATCTCATCACCAGAATGATCCTTGAGCCGCCCCGCCCGCTTATCACTGACGTGGCGTTAACCGTGGGAGATCGCTCTTTACGCTACGGTCAAGGTATTACCGACGCGCTGAAGTTTAATGAGGCTGACTCGCGAATAGAGGAAGTCTCTACACGCTTTCCATTTACCATCACGGTCAGTGGGCCGGGTCCTGGCGCGCTGGCACTTAAAAGCCTGCCGGCACAGCTGCCGCTGGGGTTAATGCTGAGCCTGGTTCTGGGGTATCTGGCCTGGCTGGCCACAGCAAACCGGATGAGCTTCACGTGGGAAATCGATATGGGGATTGCGGCGCGGGAATTTGAGCTGTTCTGTCAGCCGCTGGTGAATGCCCGTACGCAGGAGTGTATCGGCGTGGAAATTCTTCTGCGCTGGAACAACCCGCGTCAGGGTTGGATCTCCCCGGAAGTGTTCATCCCCCTGGCAGAAGAACATAACCTGATTGTTCCCCTGACGCGCTACGTGATTGCCGAGACGGTACGCCAGATAGGCTACTTCCCTTCCCACCCGGGCTTTCACATCGGTATTAACGTGGCGGCCAGCCACTTCCGTCACGCCGTGCTACTTCAGGATCTGAACCGCTACTGGTTCAGCGCAAACCCGAGCCAGAGGCTGGTTATCGAACTCACCGAGCGTGACGCGCTGGTCGATGCAGATTATCGCATCGTGCGCGAGCTGCATCGCAAAGGGGTCAAACTGGCTATCGACGATTTTGGTACCGGCAACAGTTCGCTCTCCTGGCTTGAAAAGCTTCATCCTGACGTACTGAAAATCGACCAGTCCTTTACTACCGCCATTGGGACCGATGCCGTGAACTCAACGGTGACAGATATCATTATTGCGCTGGGTCAGCGGCTGAATATCGAGCTGGTTGCGGAAGGGGTCGAAACGGAGGAGCAGGCGCGCTACTTACGCCGACACGGTGTTCATACTCTGCAGGGGTATTTCTATGCGCGGCCGATGCCGCTGCGGGATTTTCCACAATGGCTGGCGGAGAGTTCACCTCCGCCAGCGCATCATAACGGGCACATCGTGCCCTTAATGCCGTTGCGTTAAGAAGCGTTACTCATCTTCGTCGTGCACGGATTGCTCTTTAACAATACGCACCATATCAACGCGATAGTCGTTGGCTTCAACGATGGTAATGCTCAACGGGGGCAGTTCGATCACATCCCCCACGCGCGGGATCTGCCCGTTCACGGCGATGACCAGACCGGCCACAGTGGCAATGTCTTCTTCATCGTTGACCACGTTTTCCAGCCCCAGCGTATGCGAAAGCGCGTGCAGGTCAGTGGTACCTTTCACCAGCCAGCCTTCACCATCAGCCACGATTTCCGGTGTTTCGTCCTCATCCGGGAACTCACCGGCAATGGCTTCAAGCACGTCCAGCGGCGTGACCAGCCCCTGCACCACACCGAACTCGTTGGTGACAATCACGAAGCTGCCGCGGGCACGGCGCAGAACGCCAAGCAGGTTGATGGGGTCCAGCGTTTCCGGTACCACGATAGCCGGTGAGGCGGCGGCGATGGCTTCGACGTCAACGCCCTCTTCCAGCGCGACCAGCATCTCTTTGGCACGCACGACACCGATGATCTCATCCAACTCACCACGACACACCGGGAACAGGCTGTGCGGTGAAGAGAGCAGCTGCTGACGAATTTCATCAACGCTCAACCGGGAATCTACCCAGCTGATCTCGCCGCGCGGGGTCATGATGCCGCGCAGTGAACGGGAGGCCAGGGAGAGAACGCCGTTAATCATATAACGCTCTTCTTCCACAAATGCCCCTTCCGGCACCGGAACCGGGTTACGGTTCTCGGTGTCACTCTGCACATTCACCTGACGGCGACCGCCCATCAGGCGCAGGATGGCATCCGCGGTGCGGGCACGCAGCGGCTGATTGGACTGCTGCTTAATAAAGTTACGGCGTGCAATCTGGTTAAACAGTTCGATCAGGATCGAGAAGCCAATCGCGGCATACAGATAACCTTTCGGAATATGGAAACCGAAACCTTCCGCAACGAGGCTCAGACCGATCATCAGCAGGAAGCTCAAACACAGCACCACGACCGTCGGATGTTGGTTCACAAAGCGGGTCAGCGGTTTAGACGCCAGCAGCATAACCGCCATGGCGATAACCACAGCCGCCATCATCACCGGGAGATGGTTCACCATACCCACCGCTGTGATCACCGCATCAAGCGAGAAGACAGCATCCAGCACCACGATCTGCAGCACCACAACCCAGAAGCTGGCATAGCCTTTGCCATGACCATCGTCGTGCTGACGGTTCTCCAGCCGCTCGTGCAGTTCTGTCGTTGCTTTAAAGAGCAGGAATATCCCCCCGAGCAGCATGATCAAATCGCGGCCAGAGAAGGTGAAATCCATGACGGTAAAGAGCGGTTTTGTCAGGGTGACCATCCACGAGATCACGGACAGCAGCGCCAGACGCATAACCAGCGCCAGCGAGAGGCCGATCAGACGCGCTTTATCACGCTGTTTTGGCGGCAGTTTGTCCGCGAGGATGGCAATAAACACCAGGTTATCAATGCCGAGAACGATCTCCAGCACCACCAGCGTGAGCAATCCCACCCAGATTGACGGGTCCATTAAGAATTCCATGACAAGCTCCTGCTAAAGGAATGACGAAACGGTGCCCCACTCAATGTGGGCAAAACAGCGGTAAACAGAGTCGATACGTGGCGAGGATCGCCGGTGAAAAAGGCGCGAAGTGGCCTGATAGATGACTGACGTCGGTGACGGTCCATATAGTGGGCTGTAGCCCTATACTCCTGATCAATTAAACGGAGGCTAAACATATCAGAGACATTACGTTTTTAGCAAAGATTTACGTTCCTTTGCAAAAACGTGAAAAGGCAGAATTTGTGTTGAGTAATTTCTGATTTTCGAAACCTAAATTACGGATCTTCATCACATAAATTATTTTTTCACTATCTAAAATAATTCGCGTAAGTCTGAGCTTTTTTAACTCTAACCCTTATCTGAATCGATTCGGTTCGCCAATACGATTCTCAGTACGTCTGCCTGGCAGAGGTATTAATGATAATAAAAGGAGGTAGCAAGTGACCATTGCTATTGTCATAGGCACACATGGTTGGGCTGCAGAGCAGCTACTCAAAACAGCAGAGATGCTGTTGGGCGAGCAGGAAAACGTCGGCTGGATCGATTTCGTTCCCGGTGAAAACGCCGAGACGCTGATTGAGAAATACACGGCTCAACTGTCGAAGCTGGATACCAGCAAAGGCGTGCTGTTTCTCGTTGATACATGGGGCGGCAGTCCATTCAACGCTGCCAGCCGCATTGTCGTCGATAAAGAGCACTATGAAGTTGTCGCCGGGGTCAATATCCCGATGCTGGTGGAAACCTTCATGGCACGCGACGACAATCCGGCTTTTGATGAGCTGGTTGCCCTGGCGGTCGAAACCGGTCGCGAAGGCGTGAAAGCGCTGAAGGCACAGCCGGTTGAGAAACCCGTACCGGCGGCTGCCGCGGCACCGAAAGCCGCTGCCCCCGCAAAACCGATGGGCCCGAACGATTATATGGTGATTGGCCTTGCGCGCATCGATGACCGTTTAATTCACGGCCAGGTGGCAACGCGCTGGACCAAAGAGACCAACGTTCAACGTATTATCGTGGTCAGCGACGAAGTGGCCGCCGACACGGTGCGTAAAACCCTCCTCACCCAGGTTGCTCCTCCGGGCGTTACCGCGCACGTGGTGGATGTCGCCAAGATGATCCGCGTCTATAACAACCCGAAATATGCCGGTGAACGTGTGATGCTTCTGTTCACTAACCCGACAGACGTCGAGCGCATTGTTGAAGGCGGCGTGAAAATCACCTCCGTGAACATTGGTGGTATGGCTTTCCGTCAGGGCAAAACGCAGGTCAACAACGCGATTTCAGTCGATGCGAAAGATATCGAGGCATTTAACAAGTTGAATGCACGCGGTATTGAACTGGAAGCCCGTAAGGTTTCCACGGACCCGAAACTGAAAATGATGGATTTGATCGGCAAAGTTGGGAAATAAGCCCGCGCCGGTTTTTCACATAAAGATTATGCAATAGGAGAAGTACAATGGAGATTACCACTCTTCAGATTGTGCTGGTGTTCATCGTCGCGTGTATTGCGGGTATGGAATCCGTACTTGATGAATTTCAGTTCCACCGCCCTCTGGTGGCCTGTACGTTGATTGGCGCCGTTCTCGGTGATATGAAAACCGGTATCATCATCGGTGGTACCCTGGAAATGATCGCCCTTGGCTGGATGAACATCGGTGCGGCGGTTGCGCCCGATGCCGCGCTGGCGTCCATTATTTCAACCGTGTTGGTTATTGCCGGTCATCAAAGCATCGGTGCCGGTATCGCTCTGGCAATTCCGCTGGCCGCCGCAGGCCAGGTACTGACCATTATCGTTCGTACTATCACCGTGGCTTTCCAGCACGCGGCTGATAAGGCGGCCGAAAACGGCAACCTCACGGCGCTCTCCTGGATCCACGTCTCGTCCCTGTTCCTGCAGGCGATGCGTATCGCTATTCCTGCCGTTATCGTCGCTATCTCCGTAGGCACCAGCGAAGTTCAGGGCATGCTCAACGCCATCCCTGAAGTGGTCACCAGCGGTCTGAACATCGCCGGTGGTATGATCGTGGTGGTTGGTTATGCGATGGTCATCAACATGATGCGCGCAGGCTACCTGATGCCATTCTTCTACCTGGGCTTCGTAACCGCGGCGTTCACCAACTTCAACCTGGTTGCTCTCGGTGTGATTGGTGCGGTAATGGCAATTCTCTACATCCAGCTCAGCCCGAAATATAACCGCGTTGCGGGTGCCCCAGCGCAGGCTGCTGGTAATAACGATCTCGATAACGAACTGGACTAACAGGTGAGCGAAATGGTTGATATGACTAAAACTACCCCTGAGAAGAAACTCACTCCGGGTGATATTCGTGGCGTGTTCATCCGTTCTAACCTGTTTCAGGGTTCATGGAACTTCGAACGTATGCAGGCCCTGGGCTTCTGCTTCTCCATGGTACCGGCGATCAAACGCCTCTACCCGGAGAACAACGAAGCACGTCGCCAGGCGATTAAGCGTCACCTGGAATTCTTTAACACCCATCCTTACGTAGCGGCACCGGTACTGGGCGTTACCCTGGCGATGGAAGAGCAGCGTGCAAACGGCGCAGAGATCGACGATGGTGCCATCAACGGTATTAAAGTCGGTCTGATGGGTCCGCTGGCAGGCGTAGGTGACCCGATCTTCTGGGGTACCGTTCGTCCGGTCTTTGCAGCGCTGGGCGCGGGTATCGCGATGAGCGGCAGCCTGCTCGGTCCACTGCTGTTTTTCATCCTGTTCAATGCGGTGCGTCTGCTGACCCGTTACTACGGCGTGGCGTACGGTTACCGTAAAGGGGTGGATATCGTTAAAGATATGGGCGGCGGCTTCCTGCAAAAACTGACAGAGGGGGCGTCAATCCTCGGCCTGTTTGTGATGGGGGCGCTGGTTAACAAGTGGACGCACGTGAACATCCCGCTGGTGGTTTCAACCATCACCGGACAGGATGGGCAAACCCGTGTGACTACCGTGCAGACCATCCTTGACCAGCTGATGCCTGGCCTGGTGCCGCTGCTGTTGACCTTCGCCTGTATGTGGCTGCTGCGTAAGAAAGTGAACCCGCTGTGGATCATCGTTGGCTTCTTCGTCATCGGTATCGCGGGCTACGCTGTCGGTCTGTTGGGCCTGTAAAGCTTTATGTTATACGCCGGGGGCTTGCCCCCGGTTTTTTTATCTGGAGGATGAATGACTGTCACGGACACCGTACTGGTTTTGTTTATTGTTGCCCTTCTGGCTTACGCGATCTATGACGAGTTCATTATGCCTCGCCGCCACGGCGAGACGCTGCTGACCCTTCCCCTCTTACGCCGTGGACGCATTGATGCGTTTATCTTCGCCGGTCTGGTGGTCATCCTGATTTACAATAACGTGACCAGCCATGGTGCAATATTAACCACATGGTTATTATGTGCGCTGGCATTAATGGCGATTTACCTGTTCTGGATCCGTTCGCCAAAACTCATTTTTAAAAAACACGGGTTCTTCTTTGCCAATGTCTGGATAGAATATAACCGCATTAAAGAGATGAATTTATCTGAAGACGGGGTGCTGGTGATGCAATTAGAACAGCGCCGCCTGCTCATTCGGGTCAAAAATATAGATGACCTGGAAAAGATATACAAATTACTCATTAAAACTCAATAAGTTATATTTATAGCATCGGCTATATTCCGTGTTAACGTTGCTCACGAAATATAGCCATAGCTATATTCCATTCTTTTTATCCTTCCTATTTTTTAACGCTATTTTTACGAATAAATCTAAATGAAAATCGTTATCAACAAGATAATAAAATAATACCCCCGCTGTTGTTGTTTTATATTCTCAAAATATGTTAAGGTTGCGCCCGTCGTTGGGGAGTAGCTAATTTCCTGTACTCAGGAAATGTACGTGTCAACATACTCGTTGAAAAACGTGGCGCGTACGGATCGTTTTCTGCACATCATTGTGTGACGGTCAGGCGAGACCATAGATACATCAACTGCTGTTTACTGGGGGCAGTGATGTGTCATATGGATATCTCCCGGTCTGGACGCTTGTATGAACATCTCCGCCACCATTCTTCTCGCTTTCGGCATGTCCATGGATGCTTTTGCTGCTTCCATCGGAAAAGGTGCCACACTCCATAAACCAAAATTTTCTGAAGCGCTGCGCACAGGTCTGATTTTCGGTGCTATCGAAACCCTGACGCCGCTTATCGGCTGGGGCCTGGGTATGCTGGCCAGCCAGTTTGTACTGGAGTGGAACCACTGGATTGCGTTTGTGCTACTGGTGTTTCTCGGCGGACGAATGGTGATTGAAGGATTCCGTGGCAACAGCGATGAAGATGAAGAGCCTCAGCACCGCCACGGTTTCTGGCTGCTGGTCACCACCGCAATTGCCACCAGCCTTGACGCGATGGCCGTCGGTGTTGGTCTGGCCTTCCTGCAGGTGAATATCATTGCCACCGCGCTGGCCATTGGTTGCGCCACATTGATTATGTCCACCCTGGGCATGATGGTTGGCCGCTTTATCGGCCCCCTGCTGGGTAAGCGAGCCGAGATCCTGGGCGGGATCGTGTTAATCGGTATTGGTGCCCAGATACTCTGGGCACACTTCGCGGGTTAACCTTCGCGCTGCCAGCAGTGGATGCTGAAATCCGTCTGGCAGCGAAACGTGGCCTGTGCAGCCAGCGTCTCCCGGACAGACGGTTTTGCCCGCCAGGCAAACGGCGTCATTTGCAGTAACGCCACGGCTTCATCCCCTTTCAGATCCATCTCATACGCTACGGTTTCTTCCTGCCTGAGCACAAAACCAGCCAGTTGTTCTGAATGGGGAGCATGCAGGCGAACCTCGTCATAAATCAGCCCTTTCAGCTCCATCAGATGACGTGGTCCAGGCGTGACGGTTATCACCCACCCGCCGGGTTTTACCACCCGGGCCAGCTCTTCTGCCTTACAGGGAGCATAAATACGCACAACGGCATCCATGCTGGCATCTTCAAACGGCAGCCGGTGGCTTGAGGCCACGCAGAACATCACCCCCGCGTAGCGTTTTGCCGCTGCGCGAATCGCCGCTTTCGACACGTCCAGACCCGTCGTCTGCGCGCCCTTCCCGGCGGCAATCTCGGCAAACCTTGCGGTGTAATACCCTTCACCACAGCCGATATCCAGCAGAGCGGAGGCACTCTGCGTCAGCGTGTGGTCCAGCAGCTGAGCGACACTCTCTCTTAGCGGCTTGTAATGTCCGGCATCCAGAAATGCACGTCGCGCCTGCATCATCTCTGCGCTGTCGCCCGGATCGCGGGAGCGTTTATGCTGTACCGGCAGAAGATTCACATACCCCTCTTTCGCCATATCAAACTGATGTCCCTGCGGACACGCATAACTTTTCTCAGAACGCGTCAGGCGCGCGTGACAAAGGGGGCAACTGAAGGGCATGACAACTCCGGGGCATAAATCAAAGGGCGAAGTGTACCGCTATTCGCCCCGTTATAAAACGCCAGGGTTAACGCATGACGATAAGGTGGCCGGAATCAGCCGGCAAGCCATCCGGTTTCACGTTCTCCAGGCGCAGCACATTCCCCATGATCTCACTGAAAACGGGCGCTGAAACGGCACCACCATAATAGGCACCGTTCTGCGGATCGTTTATGACTACCACCAGCGCAAAACGCGGGTCGCTGGCAGGCGCAACGCCTGCGGTATAGGCGACATACTTATCGACGTACTTGCCACTGTCATCAATCTTTTTCGCCGTACCGGTTTTGACCGCCACCCGGTAATCCCGTACGGCGGCCTTCACTCCTCCACCGCCCGGAAGCGCCACGCTTTCCATCATGTGTTCCACTTCATGGGCAATCTCTTCTGGCATGACTCTGTGGCCTATCACCGGCGGATCGATACGGGTGATCGAGAGCGGACGCTCAAGCCCATACCCGCCAATGGTGGCGTAGACATGGGCCAGCTGAAGGGGCGTCACCATCAGGCCGTAGCCGAAGGCAAAGGTTGCCCTGTCGAGTTGACTCCAGAATTTACGCTGCGGCAGTAATCCTGAGCTTTCGCCCGTTAAGCCCAGCCCGGTATTGGTGCCAAAGCCAAAGTTCCGGTAGGTATCGATAAGATGCTGGATGGGCATCGCCAGAGAGAGACGGGAAACACCGGTGTCGCTCGATTTTTGCAGGATCCCGGTCATCGTCAGTTCCGGATAGTAACCCACATCACGGATACGGTGACCGTCAAGGGTATACGGATGGGTATCAATGACGCTGTCCGGTTGCACCAGCCCCTGCTGCAATGCCGTCATCAGAACCAGTGGCTTAACGGTGGAGCCGGGTTCGAAGGTATCGCTAATGGCACGATTACGAAAATCGTTTAACGTTGCACCTTCACGGTTGTTTGGGTTGAAATCGGGATAGCTCGCCATGGCGAGTATTTCCCCTGTGGGGATATTGATCAGGACCGATGCACCCGACTCGGCTTTATTCCAGGCCACCGCATTATCAAGCGCGTCCTCGGTGATGGTTTGCAGCCGCTCGTCAATGCTCAACTGGATATTATGCGCAGGAACGGGCGCCACTTCGGTCAGGTTTTCCACCACGCGTCCATAGCGGTCCTCCCTCACCTGCCGGACCCCGGCCTTCCCCATAAGCTGCGCGTTGAAGCTCTTCTCTACGCCTTCAATCCCCTGACCATCAATATTGGTAAAACCGATAAGGTTTGCGGCCACATGGCCTGCCGGATAAAAACGCCGGGACTCATCGCGCAGGTTGATGCCTGGCAAATTGAGTTTATCGATCCACTGCGCCTGAGCAGGATCCACCTGACGGGCAAGGTAAATGAAGCGCCCCTGTGGATTGCTGTTAATACGCGATGCCAGCGTGCTGAGGGAGAGATGCAGCGCGCTGGCCAGCGCCTGCCAGCGGTCATCAAACCCTACCCCACCTTTTGCCAGCACCGTTTTGGGGTCGGCCCACACGGCCCTGACGGGCACACTCACCGCCAGCGGACGACCTTCACGGTCCATGATCATGCCACGCGGTGCATCAATCGCCACCTCACGCAGCGATCGCATATCTTCCTGTTTTACCAGATTGTCAGGTTTAATAATCTGCAGCCAGGCAACGCGTCCCAGTAAAAATGCCAGGCTGCAAAAAATAGCAAAACAGAGCAGAGCAAAACGTGCCGGGGTGAAACTGCCGGCAGTCGGTATCATTTTCTTCTTCACCTGAACCCCAGGGCTGTTGAACAACGCCCTGATTTAACGGGAAAAGCCGCTGTGGAGGGGGGAAAACAGTGCTAATAATCTCGTAGCTTTGCAACAAGGTACTAACAGAGACAGGGATGGTAATATTTTGAAAGATAAGGCATATAAAAAAGCCCCGCGTTTGCGAGGCTTTATGTCTGAGATTGAAGTGCTACGCGCTTCAGTCAGCAGCGGTTCGATCAGATAGCAGTTACGTTAACTGCAGCTGGGCCTTTCTGGCCGTCCTGAATTTCGAACTCAACGTTCTGGCCTTCAGCCAGAGTTTTGAAGCCGTTACCCTGGATTGCAGAGAAGTGTACGAACACATCTTTGCTGCCGTCAGCAGGAGTAATGAAACCAAAACCTTTAGACTCGTTGAACCACTTAACTTGACCTTTAATCTTTGCCATTTGCAAAATTCCTTAGAGTGTTTTCTTAGCCCGCAGGCATTGACTGAGATAAAACTGAGACATTACTGCTTGAGGCACTAATATAAGGTTCGGCAGAGAAGCGGTATTCAACGACAACGTGTTTACTCAGGACTTCTTTACTGAAAATGCCACACATAAACAGAACTGTACCTCGTTTGACCCAAAACGTGTTATCACACACTATGTTTAATATGGCAAGCCATTTTTAAACATGTCTCGATCCGCCGCACAAATTCGAACACAGCCTGTAAGGATTTGCACATTTATGCTTACCGCATACAAACCAGTCCTCGTCCTTATACAGACTCAACGTTGCTTTCACACCCGCTGTAATCAAAGACTTTTTTAACATAGCTCAATCATTACAATGCGTCCAGCAACCTACGAAAGAAAGCCGGAAACAGTGATTGATTTAGAACATTTTGTGAAAAGTTATGCTCAAATCATTGTAACGCAACTGTATTGTTACAAAGAAAATACACAGCTAATAAGCCCGGCCAAACTGTGTTAAAAATCACCAGATAATAAAAACGTTATGCACCAAAATAATGAAATTTTTATGACTCTGCCTCAAAAGAAGGCAAGCAAAACGTTTCGATAAAAATAAAACATTAGATAGTGGCTTTAATAGCAGAATATATGCAACAAATCATCGCTTCGCTTACAAGGATAAATATTCACCAATTTTCAGTATCCTGAAGGAATTATTAACCGGTGCTAAATTAACAAGCGCGTCAGTTAACTCTCTGACAGGTTCATCCAGTGATTCATCCGCCAGTTCAAACACCCCCCAGTGAATGGGAAAGGCTAAGGGACTCCCCAGCTGCTGCCACAGTGCGACGGCAGATTGCGGATCCATATGGTGTACCGCCATGAACCATCTTGGTGCATAGGCGCCAATGGGCAACGCGGCGGCGTCGATTTTGCCCAATCGTTCCGGGATCAAAAGCAGCTCCGGAGAGTAGCCCGTATCGCCGCTAAACCAGAAACGGCGGTGTCGCCCCTCAAAGACCCAGCCACACCACAGAGAGCGATTGCGGTTCCAGAATGTTCGCATGCTCCAGTGCTGTGCCGGAACGGCGGTCAGGGTTATCCCCTGCCAGGTGATACTCTGCCACCAGTCGAGCTCAACGATGCGCCTTGCTCCCCGGCGGCGAAACCACTGTGCAAGTCCTAACGGCACGAAGAAACTGACATCGGGAAAGCGCTTCAGGATACGGCGAATGGTCGCGTCATCAAGGTGATCGTAATGATTGTGAGAGATAACCACTGCATCAAGCTGCGTGAGTTGTTCCACAGAGAGAGCGGGAGGCGTTCTGCGCAGGGGCCCCAGGAACGGTACGGGAGAGGCGCGTCGGGAAAACACCGGGTCGGTGAGAAGAGTATTGCCGTCCATTTGCAGCAGCATACTCGCATGCCCCAGCCACCATACCCCATCTTCATGAGGTTGATTAAGCGACACGGGCTGCCACCACTGGCGGATAAAGTCGTCATAACCGAGCGCAGGAGGTTTGGGCAAACCGGCTTCTTTACGCGCTTTACGCCAGCGCTCAAGGTCGCCGGGCTGATGCCCAACGGGACAGGTATTCTGAAAACCGTTCGGCGTGTGATGCTTCAGGGAGGCGTCATACCAGGGATTTTTCCAGACCACAACCACCTCCCAGGCCAGAAAGATTAACGCTCTGCCACCAGACGGATAAATTCGTCTTTGTCGTCGTTCTCTTCAGCAGCCTCTTTCGCCGTTTCTTTCTCTTCCGGTTCGTTAGCCTCACACAGACGGCGTAACAGCGCATTCTGACGCTTTTGCTGATCGAGCAGCGCTTCCAGCAGTTCGATCTGCTCGTTCGTCCGGGAGCTCGCACGGTTTACGAAAAACCAGATGACAAGTCCCACCAGCAAAACAACGACAGAAACCATCAGGGATGCCATATTCAGTAGCCCTGAATTCAGTAACTCACCCATTTCACCACCTCAATAAAAACACGCATTTTACCACTGGCGCGAAGGAAGGAAATCACCTTAAGAAAAAATGCCTGTTACCACGGAATAAACTTATTGATTGCGCAAACGCCGCTAAAAAACTGTACATCCTGATCGCACATCACATTGATCGTCTGCGTCCACAACACCACGCATGCAATCAGCACGATAACCAGAATTACCCAGCGTATTTTTTTCACTCCACACTCCGTCTTAACACCTGTTGCATACAGGTTATCACGGTTATCTTAAACAAGGACTAACTGTAACGCCTGTAAGCCCTTTTCAGAATCATGCACTTGTTTCATAGAGTAAACCGTTTAGTCTTGAGGCATGACAACAAAGATAAAGAGGCAATGATGCATTTAATCATTCGAACAATTATTGCACTGGCCGTAGTATGGATTGGCCTTTTATTAACCGGATATGGCGTGCTTGTGGGGAGCACCGAAAACGCAGCTGGATTAGGTATCCAGTGTAAATACCTGACCGCCCAGGGAATGAGCACCGCCCAGTACCTGCATTCTGATAGCGGGATCATCGGGTTAACCAACTGCCCGGTTCTGCGTAAAACTTCTGTCGTCATTGATAACGGTTAATTACCCTTTTTTACGACCGATAAAAAACGCCGCAATGTCTGCGGCGTTTTTTTATGCTGAGAGGGGTTAAAACGGATACGCGTTATAGCCCATCTGCTCAGAAATCTTACGCGCGGCGGTATGAAGAATAGCAACATACTCATGCAGACGCTCTTCTGAGAAGCGCAGCGTCGGGAAGGAGATACTCAAGCCCGCAATCACCACACCAAAGCGGTCAAATACCGGCACACCAATGCAGCGCAGCCCTTCTTCCTGCTCTTCGTTATCTTCGCCATAGCCCTGCTCACGTACCTTATCAAGCACCGTCAGCAGTTCGTCCGTGCTGGTGATGGTACGCTGGGTACTGCGTTTGTACTCCACCCCATCCAGAATCTGCTTCACTTCTTCACGGTCGCGCCAGGCCAGCAGAACTTTGCCGATAGCCGTGCTGTATAACGGATTGCGACGCCCAATGCGAGAGTACATGCGCAGGTTATACATTGAGTCAATTTTATGGATGTAAACAATGCTGTCTTCATCCAGAGCACCCAGGTGAATGGTTTCTTTGGTCAGACGAGAGAGCTCACGCATCTGGATATCTGCACTACGCACCAGGTCAACGTTTTGCAGCGCACGGGCACCTAATTCGAACAGTTTCAGCGTCAGAGAATATTTTTCAGACTCGCCTTCCTGCGCGACATACCCCAGTGACTTCATGGTTTGCAAAAAGCGATAAACGGTGCTTTTCGACATCATCACACGCTGCGACAATTCTGTAATACCAATTTCACGCTCTTCTCCGAGCGCCTGCAGGATGCCAAACACCTTCAGCACGGAAGAAACAGAATCGGGTTGTTTATCCAAATCTGCAATTGCCATTCATCACCTCATAGAGAGTGTTTTATAAAAATCAGAACCGGTTTTTATTATAAATTCCCGTCATGCCTGCTGCAATCAATCCCCGTTTACTTCGTTACAAATCTGCGACATAAAGCGGTTGTAACAGTGCTAAAATAGTTATCCTGAGAATAATTTCACACTGAGCTATTCATCCCACATGGAAAAAAAACTGTCCGATGGCCTGCCTTTACCCCAGCGGTATGGCGCTATCGCTACGATTATCATCGGTATTTCAATGGCCGTGCTCGACGGCGCGATTGCCAATGTTGCCCTGCCCACCATTGCCAGCGATCTGCATGCCTCACCCGCCAGCTCAATCTGGATAGTTAACGCTTATCAGATAGCGATCGTGATCTCACTGCTCTCGTTCTCGTTTCTGGGCGATATGTTCGGCTACCGACGGGTGTATCAGTGCGGTCTGGCTGTGTTTACCTTAACCTCACTGTTCTGCGCCCTCTCTGATTCGCTACATATGTTGACGCTGGCCCGCATTGCGCAGGGTTTTGGCGGCGCGGCGTTGATGAGCGTTAATACCGCGTTGATTCGCTTAATTTATCCTCAGCGCCATTTGGGGCGCGGAATGGGAATAAACTCCTTTATTGTGGCGGTATCCTCGGCCGCCGGGCCCACCATTGCGGCGGCTATACTGTCTGTCGCCTCATGGCAATGGTTGTTCGCCATCAATGTGCCGCTGGGTATGGTGGCCATTTTCTTTGCCCTGCGCTATCTGCCGGGGAACGGCCCCAAAAGCACCATGCCTCGTTTTGATATCGCCAGTGCGGTGATGAATGCGCTGACCTTTGGCCTGCTGATTACGGCCCTGAGCGGCTTTGCGCAGGGTCAATCACTCCTGCTGACCGTCGCAGAGGTTGCTGCTCTGCTGATCATTGGCTACTTCTTTGTTCGCCGTCAGCTCGCTTTGCCTGTGCCGTTACTGCCGGTGGATCTGCTGCGTATTCCGCTTTTTTCGCTCTCAATATGCACCTCCATCTGTTCGTTCTGCGCCCAGATGCTCGCCCTCGTCTCTCTGCCCTTTTTCCTGCAGAGCGTAATAGGACGTTCGGAAGTAGAGACCGGACTGCTGCTGACCCCATGGCCGCTGGCAACGATGGTGATGGCACCGCTGGCAGGTTATCTCATAGAGCGCGTGCATGCCGGATTACTGGGCGCGCTGGGGCTGGCGGTCATGGCGGCGGGTCTGTTTGCGCTGGCGCTGCTTCCCTCGCAACCTACGGATCTGGATATTATCTGGCGCATGATCCTCTGCGGTGCCGGTTTTGGCCTGTTCCAGTCGCCGAACAACCACACCATTATCACCTCCGCACCGCGCCATCGCAGTGGAGGAGCCAGTGGCATGTTGGGTACCGCGCGCCTGCTGGGGCAAAGCACCGGTGCGGCACTGGTCGCCCTGATGTTCAACCTCGCCGGGCAGAATGGTAATCACCTTGCGCTCCTCACCGCAGGTGCACTTGCCACCCTTGCCGCGATCGTCAGCGGCCTGCGCGTCACGCAGCCCAGCGTACAGGCATAAAAAAGCCGGGCGGAGTTACCTCCGCCCGGCTCAAACTGCATCTTCAGCGTTACTTCAGGTATTCCCCGCTGCGCAGCGCTTCAATACGTTTATCCAGTGGCGGGTGAGACATAAACAGCTCGCTCAACGATTTTGATTTACCGTTGATGCAGAATGCCATCATGCTGTTAGCTTCCTGCGGCTCGTAGCTGGTTTTCAGACGCTGCAGGGCAGCAATCATCTTCTCACGACCAACCAGTTTCGCAGAGCCGGCATCCGCATGGAATTCGCGGTGACGGGAGAACCACATGGTGATGATGCTGGCCAGAATGCCGAACACCAGTTCCAGAACCATCGATACCGCGAAGTAGATCAGCGGGTTACCGTTGCTCTCTTCACCTTCATCGCGGTTTCCACCCATAAAGCCAGCGGCGATCTGCGCCAGAATACGGGAAATAAAGATCACGAAGGTGTTCACCACGCCCTGAATCAGCGTCATGGTTACCATGTCACCGTTCGCGATGTGGCTGATTTCGTGCGCGATAACCGCTTCGGCTTCGTCACGGCTCATGTTCTGCAGCAGCCCGGTACTTACGGCAACCAGCGACGCATCGCGACGGGCACCCGTAGCAAAGGCATTGATGTCCGGCGCATGGTAAATGGCAACCTGTGGCATGGCGATCCCCGCCTGCTTAGCTTGCTGCGCCACCGTATTCATCAGCCACTGCTCCATATCGTTGCGCGGCTGTTCAATGACCTCACCACCTACCGATTTCAGCGCCATCCATTTCGACATCAGAAGTGAAATAAAAGAGCCACCAAAACCAAACAGCAGCGCCATAATCAACAGACCCTGAACGCTACTCGACTGAATTCCTGTCAGGCTTAGCACCAGCCCGAATACCACCATTACCGCCAGGTTGGTGAGCAGGAAGAGCGCGATTCGCATCATAATTTTCTTTTAACCTCAGTTTAACAAAACGCACTATGCGATTACCCACATCGTATGGGTATTGTGGCTATTTTCAAGCATCCGAAGGGCGTAAGTCACCAGAAAGACACAACTTTACACAATTGGAAATCTGCCTGACGGAAGGATGCAGAACAAAAAGAAACAGGCACAATTTCTTGTGCCTGTTGGGGATTATTTTGCCGGAGCGGGTTGCTCGGCGGGCCTGGCTTTTTCGAGTTTCGCCAGGTCAAGAGCGATATGTACCGTCTCGTCCAGGTACGGATCCGGCTCCTGGTAATCTTTTGGCAGATCGTCCAGTTTCTTGAGCAACGGTTTACCTTCACGTTTGAAGCGATCGTTGATACGCGCCAGACGCGTTGCGTCGTCCTCATTGTTCTCTTTCTCACGCTGAGCGTAGTTCAGAGAAACAATATTCCGTTTTTCTTTCAGGGCATTAAAGCGGGCAATGTCCTTCATGATGTACTGGAATTCAGGATCTTTCGCGATGCGTTCGTTGTGATCTTTCAGTAGCTCCGGACCAAACTGGGTCATATCACCGGCTTTCACGTAGGTCGCGGCATTGATGCTATCCCACGGCAACGCGTTATCTTCAAACTTCTCACCGGTTTCCGTCTCTTCCGTGCCTGTCGGCATCATGATGTCTGGCGTCACGCCCTTACGCTGCGTACTGCCGCCGTTCACACGATAGAATTTCTGAATGGTGTACTGAACAGATCCCAGCGCAGGCCATTCCGGACGCAGCATCTGATCGTAAATACGATTCAGGGAACGATACTGCTGGACGGTACCTTTACCGAACGTCGGCTCACCCACGATCAGCGCGCGACCATAGTCCTGCATTGCAGCGGCAAAGATTTCTGACGCTGACGCACTGAAGCGATCGACCAGCACCACCAGCGGGCCTTTGTAGTAAACCACGCCATCATTGTCGGCATCTTCACGCACTTTACCGTTGTTATCGCGCACCTGCACGACCGGGCCAGACGGGATAAACAGGCCTGACAGAGAGACAGCTTCTGTCAGCGCCCCACCGCCGTTGCTGCGCAGATCGATGATCACGCTGCTGACGTTCTGCTTCTCAAGCTTCTGCAGCTGCACTTTTACGTCATCGGTCAGCCCTACGTAGAAGCCAGGGATATCAAGTACCCCCACCTTCTCTTTACCGACGGTTTTCACCGACATTTTCACCGCGCGGTCTTCAAGACGAATACGCTCGCGGGTCAGGGTTACGATACGGGTTTTGGTGCCTTTCCCGGCAGGCAGAATTTCAAGACGAACTTTGCTGCCTTTCGGACCTTTGATCAGCGCAACCACATCGTCCAGACGCCAGCCGATGACATCAACCATGTTCTGCCCAGTTTGGCCTACACCGACAATGCGATCGCCTACGCTTATCGCTTTGCTTTTTGATGCCGGGCCACCCGCCACCATGGAGTTGATCACCGTGTAATCGTCGTCCATCTGCAGCACCGCGCCGATACCTTCCAGAGACAAGCTCATTTCGGTATTGAACTGTTCGGTGTTACGCGGGGAGAGATAGTTCGTATGCGGGTCGATTTCGTGGGCAAAGGCAGTCATTGCCAGCGAGAAAACATCTTCGCTGTTGGTTTGTGCCAGACGACGAATGGCAAACTTGTAACGACGCGTCAGCGTGTCACGGATCTCTTTCTCATCTTTGCCAGTGAGCTTGAGACTCAGTTCGTCGTACTTCACTTTGCTGTCCCACAGGGCGTTCAACTCGGCTTCGTCTTTCGGCCAGGGCGCTTTGCTGCGGTCCAGATTAAAGGTGTCGTTGCCGGTGAAGTCCATCGGACGTTCCAGCACTTTCAGCGCATATTGATAACGTTCAAAGCGGCGCTTTTGTGCCAGGTTATATAGATCGTAGAACAGATCCAGCTTGCCGGAACGCAGCTCATCACCGACGTCGGATTTACGTTTGGCGAACTGCTCGACATCGCTGGCGAGCAGTACGTTATGGCTGTAATCCAGCAAGTTCAGATAGCGGTCGAAGATTTTGGCCGAAAAGGCCTGATCGAGATCGAACTGACGATAGTGCGAACGGGTGAAGCGTGACGTCACACGCTCGCTCACCGTCGCGTGCTGCGTCTCTTCCTTGAGAACCGGAATTTGATCAACACGCGTAATATCGTCCACTGCGAAAGCATGGCCTGTTATGGCAAACAGGCCGGCCAGCGCGGTGAGCTTAAAAAAAGTGTTCATGCCAGGCTTGGCCTCCGTTTCAGAACAACAAGTGTTCTGCGCGTACAATCATTGACATACCAGAAGTCAGCTGTACACGAACGCCATCTTTGGTGATTTCCATAACGGTGGCGTCCATTGCATTGTTACCCGCTTTTACCTTCAGTGCCTGACCGACGCTCAGGGCGTTGATGTCTGAAACCGGAGTGTGGCGCTGCTCTTCACGAGGCGCGCGCGGGGCTTTAGCTGCTGGTTTGTCAGCACGCGGTTTGCGATCGTTATTTTCGTTGCGACGCGGTGCAGGACGCGGTTTACGCTCACGGCGAGGCGCTTCTTCCTGGCCGTTTGCCGCAGCGGCTTCACGTTTTTTCGCCTGCTGTTCTGCACGTTGTGCCTGAACGCGTGCTTTGGCTTCTTCAAGCTGCTTACGCGCATGCTCGACGTGCTGCTCGTCCAGCTCACCACAGGGGTTGCCGTCAAGATCCACGCGAGTCGCACCCGGTTTGATACCGTACAGGTAACGCCAGCTCGAAGTATAAAGACGTAAGGCGGAACGCAGCTGAGTTTTGCTGAGGTTCATTTCCCCCTCAACGCGTGCTACCAGATCCTGAAAAATACCGACTTTCAGGGGACGAGCTTCGCCTTCAGCGCTGAAGCACTGTGGGAAACGCTCGGCCAGAAATGCGATAACTTCTTTACTGCTATTCAACTTAGGTTGATTTTCCATGAAATTTCCTGATTACAACGGACGTTGCCAACAAGCGCAGGCATGAACAGGCGTCATTATAATGACGCTATCAGTAAATGCTACGTTATCCGTTGATTATCCTGCGACGCTCGCAAAGAATTTTTGATAATCGGTTGCTGCAAGAACGTTTTCCAGGTTCGCCACCAGCTCGCGCAGCCCCTGTTCGTCCTCGATTGTAAAGCGACTGAAGACCGTACTGTCGATGTCCAGAACGCCAATAATCTGATTTTTTACCACCAGCGGCAGCACGATTTCAGAATTACTGGCGGCATCACAGGCAATGTGCCCGTCAAACGCATGCACATCTTCCACACGCTGTACCTGATTCTCGGCGACTGCCGTGCCGCAGACTCCCCGGCCGACCGGAATGCGCACGCAGGCCAGTTTGCCCTGAAACGGCCCCAGCACCAGCGTTTCACCTTCCAGAAGATAAAAACCGGCCCAGTTCACGTCAGAGAGACGTTCAAACAGCAATGCGCTAGTATTTGCCAGAGTGGCTAAGAAGCTGGTCTCACCCGCCATCAATGCCTTAAAATCGCGGTTCAGATCCGCGTAGAATTCTGTTTTGTTCATTCTTCAATCACTTAGTTGTCTTACAAAATTACCGCATAGCCTATTAAAATAAGCATTAAATGCGCTCATGCTCAAGATGAATCCATTCATGAGTTATTATAACTTTCAACAATACCTATTTGTGCGCAACTGATGGCCTTAAAAACAACCAAAATCACGCCGACAAAAAAGATAACTGTCCATACGGTAAGCGCAGCTTTGCCTCGTGCACATTATCAGCGTTGCCCCCAGTGCGATACGCTTTTTATGTTGCCGAAGATGAAATCGCACCAAAGCGCCTTTTGTCCCCGCTGCAACGCCAAAATTCGTGACGGCCGCGACTGGTCATTAACCCGTCTCGCCGCCATGGCGGTCACCATGCTGCTGTTGATGCCCTTTGCCTGGAGCGAGCCGCTGCTGAAGCTCTACCTGCTCGGCGTGCGCATTGATGCCAACGTGCTGCAGGGGATCTGGCAGATGACGCGCCAGGGCGATCCGGTGACCGCAGCCATGGTGCTTTTCTGCACCGTTGGTGCACCGCTGGTGCTGGTCGCCGCCATTGCGTATCTCTGGTTCGGTAATATCCTCGGCATGAACCTGCGCCCGGTGTTGCTGATGCTCGAAAAACTCAAAGAGTGGGTGATGCTGGATATCTATCTGGTGGGCGTTGGCGTGGCCTCCATAAAAGTGCAGGACTACGCGTTTCTGCAACCGGGCGTCGGCCTCTTTGCTTTTATCTGTCTGGTATTGCTCAGTATCCTGACGCTGATCCATCTTAACGTTGAGCAGCTCTGGGAGCGATTTTACCCGCAGCGCCCCGCCACGCGCCCGGACGAGAATCTCCGGGTCTGTCTGGGCTGCCACTACACCGGGCTGCCCGATGCGCGCGGCCGCTGCCCACGCTGCCATATTCCCTTGCGACTGCGGCGCAACAATAGCCTGCAAAAATGCTGGGCCGCCCTCATTGCCTCGTTGATATTCCTGCTTCCTGCCAACATGTTGCCGATATCCATTATTTACGTGAATGGCGGGCGGCAGGAGGATACCATCCTCTCGGGCATTATCTCTCTTGCGCACAGTAATATTGGCGTGGCGGCAATTGTGTTTATCGCCAGTATTCTGGTGCCGTTTACCAAAGTGGTGGTGATGTTTACCCTGCTCATCAGCATTCACTTTAAATGTGAGCAAGGCTTACGTACCCGTATCCTGCTCCTGCGCTTCGTTACCTGGATTGGCCGCTGGTCGATGTTGGATCTGTTCGTGATTTCGTTGATGATGTCGCTGATTAACCGCGACCAGCTACTTGCTTTTACAATGGGACCCGCAGCTTTTTATTTCGGCTCTGCGGTGATATTGACTATTCTTGCTGTGGAATGGCTGGATAGCCGCTTACTTTGGGATGCACATGAGTCAGGAAACCCCCGCTTCGCCGACTGAAGCGAGAATTAAAACAAAACGCCGCATTTCGCCATTCTGGTTGCTGCCTGTCATCGCCCTGATGATTGCAGGCTGGCTTATCTGGACGAGCTATGAAGATCGCGGAAGTACCATCACCATTGATTTCCAGTCTGCCGACGGCATTGTGGCCGGACGTACCCCGGTGCGTTTCCAGGGGGTGGAAGTCGGTACCGTCCAGGATATCTCCCTTGGAAAAGGGCTGAATAAGATTCAGGTGCGGGCCAGCATCAAATCCGATATGCAGGATGCGCTGCGCAGCGAAACACAGTTCTGGCTGGTCACGCCAAAGGCCTCTCTGGCCGGGGTGTCCGGTCTGGATGCGCTGGTTGGCGGGAACTATATCGGTATGATGCCGGGTAAAGGTGAGCCACAGGATCACTTTGTGGCGCTTGATACGCAGCCCAAATATCGTCTCAATAACGGGGATCTGATGATCCACCTGCAGGCGCCGGACTTAGGGTCACTCAACAGCGGCTCGCTGGTGTACTTCCGTAAAATCCCGGTGGGCCGGGTGTACGATTACGCCATCAACCCCAACAAGCAGGGGGTGACTATCGATGTGTTAATCGAGCGCCGCTTTACCAATCTGGTGAAAAAAGGCAGCCGTTTCTGGAACGTTTCCGGCGTGGATGCTGACCTAAGTCTCAGCGGTGCGAAAGTGAAGCTTGAAAGTCTGGCCGCGCTGGTCAATGGTGCCATTGCCTTTGACTCCCCGGAAAATTCCAGCCCTGCCGCCGCAGATGACACGTTCGGCCTGTATGCCGACCTGGCGCACAGCCAGCGTGGCGTGATCGTCAAACTTACCCTGCCCGATGCCAAAGGGTTAAAAGCCGGTTCTACGCCACTGATGTATCAGGGGCTGGAGGTCGGTCAGCTCACCAAAATGACGCTCAATCCGGGCGGTTCCGTAACCGGGGAGATGACGGTTGACCCAAGCGTGGTAGATCTTCTGCGCGAGAAAACGCGTATCGAAATGCGCAGCCCGAAACTGTCCCTGAGTGATGCCAGCATCAGCAGCCTCCTGACAGGTAGTACCTTCGAGTTGATCCCCGGCGAAGGCCAGCCCAGCAACACCTTTGTGGTTGCCCCGGCGGATAAAGCCCTGCTGCAAAAACCCGGCGTGGTGACAATAACGTTGAACGCGCCGGAAAGTTACGGTATCGAAGCCGGTCAGCCGCTGATCTTACACGGTGTACAGGTAGGTCAGGTGCTGGAGCGGTCGTTGTCGGAAAACGGTGTGAGCTTCTCCGCTGCAATCGATCCGCAATACAGCAATCTGGTGCATGGCGACAGCAAATTCGTGGTTAACAGCCGCGTAGACGTGAAGGTCGGGCTGGACGGCGTTGAATTCCTCGGAGCCAGTGCGAGCGAGTGGGTGAACGGTGGGATCCGCATTCTGCCGGGCAGCAAAGGTCCCGTTCGCGACAGCTATCCGCTGTATGCCAATCTGGATAAAGCGATTGAAAACAGCATGAGCGATCTGCCGACCACCACGCTGACGCTGAGTGCGGAAACGCTGCCGGACGTTCAGGCAGGCTCAGTCGTGCTGTATCGCAAGTTTGAAGTTGGGGAGGTCATCACCGTTCGCCCTCGTGCAGACGCCTTTGATATTGAACTGCACATCAAGCCGGAGTATCGCAAACTGCTTACCCCGAACAGCGTCTTCTGGGCAGAAGGTGGCGCAAAAGTTCAGCTCAACGGTAGCGGGCTGACCGTGCAGGCCTCCCCGCTCTCTCGCGCGCTGCGCGGGGCGATCAGCTTCGATAATCTGCCCGGCGCGGGCGGCAATATGCGCAAGGGTGACAAGCGTATCCTCTTCCCGTCTGAAACCGCTGCACGTGCGGTTGGCGGGCAGATTACCCTGCACGCCTTCGATGCCGGGAAGCTGGCGGAAGGAATGCCTATCCGCTACCTGGGCATTGATATCGGACAGATCCAGAAGCTGACGCTGATCACCGCCCGCAATGAAGTGCAGGCCACCGCGGTGCTTTATCCGGAATATGTGCAGACGTTCGCCCGTTCAGGCACGCGTTTCTCCGTGGTGACGCCGCAGATCTCGGCCGCGGGCGTCGAGCATCTCGACACCATCCTGCAGCCGTATATCAACGTCGAGCCTGGCCGTGGCAACGCGCGTCGTGATTTTGAGCTGCAGGAAGCCACCATCACCGACTCGCGCTATCTTGATGGTCTGAGCATTGTGGTGGAGGTACCGGAAGCCGGCTCACTTAGCATCGGCACGCCAGTCCTGTTCCGCGGTATTGAAGTGGGAACGGTGACCGGCCTGACGCTCGGGACGCTCTCCGACCGCGTGATGGTGGCGTTACGCATCAGCGATCGTTACCAGCATCTGGTGCGGAATAACTCGGTGTTCTGGCTGGCCTCCGGCTATTCGCTGGACTTCGGCCTGACGGGCGGCGTGGTGAAAACCGGTACGTTCAACCAGTTTATTCGCGGCGGTATTGCTTTCGCCACGCCGCCGGGTACACCGCTGGCGCCGAAAGCACAGCCGGGCAAACACTTCCTGCTGCTCGAAAGCGAACCTAAAGAGTGGCGTGAGTGGGGAACCGCCCTGCCGCGTTAATCTCAGGGCTCCGGTGTCAACGCGCCGGAGCCTTTATGTTACACTGCGCACCTGAACTTTTCCCTGTGGTGTGCCCGTGGCTCAAAATTCCGTATATCTTCCTGAACAATTCCTGGCGCAGATGCGCGAGGCGCTTCCTTCTCACCTCTCGTTAGACGATTTTATCGCCGCCTGTCAGCGACCGTTACGCCGGAGTATTCGCGTCAACACGCTGAAAATCAGCGTCGCGGATTTCCTTGCGCTGGTATCACCTTACCACTGGCAGCTCACGCCCGTTCCGTGGTGTGAAGAGGGTTTCTGGATCGACCGGGAGGACGAGGCGTCACTGCCGCTGGGCAGTACCGCCGAGCATTTGAGCGGTCTGTTTTATATTCAGGAAGCCAGCTCAATGCTGCCGGTTGCTGCGCTGTTTGCCGATGGCAACGCGCCTGAACGGGTCATGGATGTGGCTGCCGCCCCCGGTTCAAAAACCACGCAGATTGCCGCCCGCATGGCTAACCGCGGGGCCATTCTCGCCAATGAGTTTTCAGCCAGCCGCGTGAAGGTGCTGCATGCCAACATCAGCCGCTGCGGCATTCAGAATGTTGCCCTGACGCATTTCGACGGACGCGTATTTGGCGCCGCCCTGCCGGAAGCGTTTGACGCCATCCTGCTGGACGCTCCCTGCTCCGGTGAAGGCGTGGTACGCAAAGATCCCGATGCGCTAAAAAACTGGTCAGTTGAAAGCAACCTCGACATTGCCTCAACGCAGCGCGAACTGATCGACAGCGCGTTTCATGCCCTTCGTCCAGGCGGTACGCTGGTTTATTCCACCTGCACGTTAAACCGTGATGAAAACGAAGAGGTCTGCCTGTGGCTGAAAGCGCAATACCCCGATGCGGTTGAGTTTCTGCCACTGAATGACTTATTTGCCTCTGCTGAAGACGCCATCACCCCGGAAGGTTTCCTCCACGTATTCCCGCAGATTTATGACTGCGAAGGATTTTTTGTCGCCCGTCTGCGTAAAACTGCCGCCATCGCACCACTGCCCGCGCCAACATTTAAGGTCGGTAATTTCCCCTTCACACCGTTGAAGAGCCGTGAAGCAGAGCAGGTCACCACCGCAGCCCGCAAAGCCGGACTGAACTGGAACGACGATCTCCACCTCTGGCAGCGTGATAAAGAGATTTGGCTTTTCCCGGCGAACATCGAACCACTTATCGGCAAAGTTCGTTTTTCCCGAATCGGGATCCGCCTGGCGGAAGTGCATAACAAGGGCTATCGCTGGCAGCACGAGGCGGTCATTGCCCTTGCCGGCACGGCTAACACCTTCGCGTTGACGCATCAGGAAGCTGAAGAGTGGTACCGGGGGCGCGATGTGTATCCGGAAACGGCCCCTTCTCAGGATGACGTTGTGGTGACGTACCAGGGATACCCGCTGGGACTGGCAAAGAAAGTGGGTTCGCGTCTGAAAAACAGCTATCCACGCGAACTGGTGCGCGATGGTCGCCTGTTTACCGGTAACGATCGCGCCGACTAAAAAAAACGCACTTTTTTACTGGCGATTTTGCTCTCCTTGTCTACGATCAAAAATGGATGGCTGTACTGGTCATACCAGATTTTGACAACACACCCGGAGAGCATTATGACGAAAACCAGCGTGCGAATTGGCGCTTTTGAAATCGACGACGCAGAATTGCGCGGCGAAACCCAGGGCGAACGAACGTTAAGTATTCCCTGCAAATCCGACCCGGATTTGTGTATGCAACTGGATGCCTGGGATGCCGACACCAGCGTTCCGGCAATCCTTGATGGCGAACATTCCGTCCTTTACCGCGAGCATTACGATAGTAAAACCGATGCCTGGGTCATGCGTCTTGCCTGACCAGAGAGAACCCGCCCGAAGGCGGGTTATTTATTACTGCAGCTGCGCCAGCGTGAAATAGCCGTCAAACACCGCGCCGGTATCAATGTAGTGCAGGTTGTCAAAATCATATCGCTTATCCAGCGGCGTATGACCAAACCAGAAGTGATCCGCTCCGCGAATTCCCTGCCCTTTTCCTGCCATAAACCCCATTAGCCGATCCCGATCCCACAGCACCCGCTCAGCGCTCACCGGCTGCTGCCAGCGATATTCCGCTGCCGGATAGTCAGCATGAGCAATAACATTCAGGCCGTTTGTGCAGGTTATCTCAATAATCAGCGGCAACTGTCGGCACGCTTCTAACAGGGTCAGCGCCTGCTGCTGTTGCGAATCACCAAGCTGCGAAAACCAGCTTCCACCATTCATCAACCAGAGCGCAAAGTCGTTATTTTCCACGCTGTCGATTGCCATTTGCTCATGGTTCCCCCGGACTGCGCGAAACCATTTTTCATTGATCAGTTGCAGGCACTTAACGCTGTCAGGGCCACGATCAATCAAATCCCCAACGGAGATCAGCAAATCCTCATAAGGATTAAAACGGCGGCGTTTCAGTTCGTCCAACAGCCACTGATAGCAACCGTGTATATCGCTCACAACCCAGACGTGACGCCACTTTCCACCATCGATTCGCTGATACATAAGGCCTCCCTGAATAAGTATAGCCGCATCAGAAAATGCAAATATCAGCGCCGGGCATCACAAAGCCAAACAAACGCTAAACCAAACGGAAATAAACCTTCCCGCGCTATTAATCCCTTTTTATCGGGCCTTTAAAATAAGCGCTAAATAAAAGAGAGGTTTCAACGTGTCCAATACTCACCTGCATAACGATGTGCTCTATCCGCATCGTACACATATTATTTCCGACCTGGTCAACGGAAGATGCGTTCCGGGCCCCATCTGGAAAAAGCGTGAGTATCGGCTGAAATTCCTGTTACGCTCGCTTCTGTTCTGGTCTTCTACCCGACGCATGCTTGAGGCACTCTCTGGCCGGGATGACTTTGATCGACTGCTGGCCGCGCAAATCACGTTACCCAGTAAAACCCACCGCCAGTACTTGATGCGCGGCCTGAATGCCGGCGACCGTGCTGACGCGGTCGTCAGCCACTACCACTGGATTGATGGTCTGAAAGACCCCCTACTCGCCCATGCGCTGACCAGCTCTCAGGAGCAACCTGTCGTGCAGTTCAGGGCTAAAAATGAGGTGCTCTATACCGTCAACGCCTCCTCCGCTCACAAAGCCGAGCGCGAAGGTGAAAGCACACTGTGGCTGCGCGATGACGAGAATACCTTGCTCGCAAGCCTGACCTTCACTGTTGCGCACAGCGCGGGACAACGGGTACTGGTGATCGGCGGTCTTCAGGGGCCTCGCCGTGGCGTCACGCGCGATGTGATCAAACAGGCTACCCGCGCCTGCCACGGTCTGTTCCCAAAACGCGTACTGATGGAAGTGATTTTCCAGCTGGTCGCACAGTCAAACATCCGCGCCATCTATGCCGTCAGTGATGAGGGCCATGTTTTCCGCGCGTTGCGTTATCGCCTGAGCAAAGGCCGTCATTTCCACGCCAGCTACGATGAGTTTTGGGAAACCCTGGACGGTAAGAAACGCTCGACCTTCTGCTGGCAGTTGCCACTTGAGATGGCGCGCAAATCCCTGGACGAGATTGCCAGTAAGAAACGGGCAGAATATCGCCGCCGCTTTGAGCTGCTTGATGAAATTAAAACGGCCATTAACGCCCGCTTTTAACCCTGCGTCTTGCTTTTGCCAACCACATACAAAAATTTAACAAAACCGTCAAAAAGGGCTGGACTTCCGCCTGCCGTAGTGTGGTATGGTTGAAGGCGGTTCACTGGAACTGTCCCTTCTGAGAGAGTCGATAAGTGGATTTTGTCGTTACTTTCAATCAGATAAAAAGAGACCGAATACGATTCCTGTATTCGGTCCAGGGAAATGGCTCTTGGGAGAGAGCCGTGCGCTAAAAGTTGGCATTAATGCAGGCTAAGTCGCCTTGCCTTTTAAGAATAGATGACGACGCCAGGTTTTCCAGTCCACAGCTAAAGCGGCCGGAAAAAAAGCGTCAAAACATCAATAAATATGAAAAACCGCAGTGCTTTCGCAAGCCACTGCGGTTTTTTTTTACTGGAAACCGAAAGCTAGCAGAGCTTGTCAGCGCGTTCGATAAACGGCGCCAGGCTCATTTTCTGCCCCGGGCTGGACGGGTCGTCAATCTGGATAACGCTGATGGGCTGTCCGCTGCTCTTACCGCTGGCGACCTGCTGTTCGGCCGCGTCGTTTAACGGGTATTGCACCAGCGTGCTTGGGTTGATGGCATACAGCGCATGACCCGGACGGCAGGTCAGCATCACCTCTTCACGATTGAACGCCCATTTATCCTTACCCACTTCAAAACGGCTGACGGTAATAACCTGCGGTGCCGCCAGCGCGCTACCCGTGCAGGCCAACAATAAGAGAGAAAGTACTGTCTTTTTCATATGCTTTTTAACCTTGTCAAAAGGGTTCCCAGGTCGCGAACAGGCTGACCGTTGCCAGCACCAACGCCCCCAGCACCACCTCTGCCTGTGTCATCCTGATAAAAATCTGTTGTTCGCGCCCGATGTGGGCACCAAACCGTGGCACCAGAAAATACCGATTCACCAGCGCAATTACCACCATCAATGCCACCAGCGCACATTTGAACAACAAAAGTTGCACGTAGCCCGTCTGCCAGGGCAGCGTAATGCCCAGAATAAAGAGCCCATTGATCGCGCCGGTAAGCACGACCCCCGCTACGGCATAATGCCCCACGCGAGAGAAGCGCATCATGGTGTAAATTGCCGCAACCCGCCAGCGCCCTTTCGCCAGATGCATGCAATACAGCAGCGGCAGGAGGCCGCCAACCCAGGTGGCGGCACAGAGCAGATGTAGAGCGTGATTGATACGCTGCAACGCCCCCGCTGCACCGTCGTTCATTGCCGCATGCCCTACGCCTGCCAGCAGGACAAATTGCCCCATGGCGAGCAGCAAGAGTCGCGATCCTTTCTGGGGCGCAAGCCAGGCGACACAGGCCGCAATTGCACCCAGGATAATTTGCCACAGCCACACGCTACCAAACTGCGTTGCCAGCACGCTCTGCCAGACGTTCGGGTTAAACACGTCTCCCCAGCCGTTGCCCATGAGCCCCGCCTGGATCATGAACATCAGCATGGCTGACGTCAGACTGACCAGCGCCGCAATCTGTTGCTGCGCCTGAAAACGACAGGACATCAGACGGTACAAAGAAGACGGCGCGAACCAGACGCTATACAGCGCATTACCAAAAATCAGCATCAGCGCGCCGAAATGGATAAAGCGCAACCCCATGTAGATGAAGGCCAGCATATTATTTCACGCTGAAGCGATAGCTGCCTTTGGTTTTGTGACCATCTACCGAGACCACATGCCAGTCAACCTGGTACGTGCCGGTCACCAGCGTCTGCTCCAGCGGAACATGGAACTGGGCCTTATTCTGCTCGTCACGCTGTATATCACCGGTTTTAACCACGTTCCCCTGTGCATCCTTCACCACGACACCGCTGAATCCGGGTTCAATGCCTTCGGAAAAATTCAGGGTAAGCGCCTGAGGAGCCGTTACCTGGCTATCGGCTGCCGGGATTTGTTGCTGGAGGTGCGCATGCGCCAGCACCGGGGTCGCTGTCACGGAAGAGAAGAGAAAAGCCAGCGCGCATACCGCGCGGGAAGCGGATAAACCCATCGCAATCATTCCTTTTTGTTATGCCTGTATGCTAAAGAATAACGCTGTATAATAATCGAGTCGAGGATCATCCCACCTCCGCTTGTCATCATCGTGCAATCGCGGTAACGTTGCCGCCGCATAAAAAGGAGAAGGTAATGAAGATCAATCTGGCTGCCCTTCCTCAGGACGAGATGGATAAAGTGAATGTCGATCTCGCTGCCGCAGGTGTTGCGTTTAAAGAGCGTTACAACATGCCAATCGTGGCTGAGGTGGTGGAACGTGAACAACCCGCCCATCTGCGTGACTGGTTCCGCGAACGTTTGATTGCGCACCGACTCGCGTCGGTCAATCTCTCTCGTTTGCCGTACGAACCTAAAGTTAAATAAGCTTAACGACTCGTTACACTTCCTTACGCGGAATATGCCAGGATAAGAAAACCCTGAATAGTTTAGGTGTATTCTTAAATCCTGCGACTCTGTGTATAAGGAAGTCACGATGTCACAATGGAATATTGCCGCCGCCCAGTATGCCGGGCAGCATCACAGTGTAAATGACCACGTAGCGCACCATCTCCGTTTCGTTGCGGAAGCGGCACAACAGCGGTGCGATCTCCTGGTCTTTCCTGAACTCTCGTTAACAGGACCGGGAAAGACGGACCTACCTCCCCCACCCGATGACGCACAGCTGGCCCCCTTGCTGGCCGCCGCAAAGCGTTACCGGATCACCATCATTGCCGGTCTGCCCCTTGATCTGAATGGTCAGCGCGTAAAGGGCCTCGCCCTGTTTTCGCCGTCCCGGCACAGCATCCTGCGCTATCCCCAGGGAAGCGGAGCCAGCCTGGTGCCGGGTGATAAACAGCTGACGATTGTTGATACGCATGCCGATTCCCCCAATCTGGATCCGCAGGCGACGCTGTTTACCAGCTGTCAGTCGGTGGGCGATGCCCGCTGGCGCCAGTCCATCAACACGTTGCAGCGCTTCGCGCACAGGTATGCCATTGCCGTGTTAATGGCAAACGCCCGTGGCGGTAGCGCGCTTTGGGATGAAAAAGGCCAGCTGATTGTCCGTGCGGATAAGGGCGAACTATTATTGACCGGATCTCTGGGCCGACAGGGTTGGCAAGGCGATATCATTCCTTTAGGCTAAGCGTTTTAGCTCAGGAGCATTCAATGCTGCGCGTCATCGATACCGAAACTTGCGATCTTCAGGGCGGAATAGTGGAAGTGGCGTCTGTTGACGTCATTGACGGTAAAATCGTCAATCCCATGAGCCATCTGGTGCGTCCCGACCGCCCGATTAGCCCGCAGGCGATGGCCATTCATCGCATTACAGAATCGATGGTGGCGGATAAACCCTGGATTGAAGAGGTCATTCCGCACTATTACGGTAGCCCGTGGTATGTCGCGCACAACGCCAGCTTTGACCGCCGGGTACTGCCCGAGATGCCCGGCGAATGGATTTGCACCATGAAGCTGGCGCGTCGTCTGTGGCCGGGGATCAAATACAGCAATATGGCGCTGTATAAATCGCGTAAGCTCAGCGTCAGAACGCCCGAGGGGCTGCATCATCACCGCGCCCTGTACGACTGCTATATTACCGCGGCGCTACTCATAGATATTATGAATACCTCTGGCTGGACGCCGGATGATATGGCAACGATCACCGGGCGACCGGCGCTTATGACCACCTTCACCTTTGGCAAATACCGCGGCAAAGCGGTGTCCGATATCGCCGATAAAGATCCGGGCTACCTGCGCTGGCTGTATAACAACCTCGACAAAATGAGCCCGGAGCTTCGCTTAACGCTCAAGCACTATCTGGGTGAAGCTTAACTTCCGGCACGGCCTGGCAGCGTTTCCTGCGCCAGGCCAATCAAAAAGGCATACTCCAGCGCGACCCCTTCATACGATTTGAATCGTCCCGATTTCCCGCCGTGTCCGGAGTCCATGTCGGTACAGAGTAGCAGCAGGTTATTATCGGTTTTCAGCTCCCGCAGCTTCGCCACCCACTTTGCGGGCTCCCAGTATTGCACCTGTGAATCGTGCAGACCGGTGGTCACCAGCATGTGCGGATAGGCTTTGGCTTCCACGTTATCGTACGGGCTGTACTCTTTCATGTAGCGGTAATAGATCTCGTCCTGAGGATTCCCCCATTCTTCAAACTCACCGGTCGTCAGCGGAATAGACTCATCCAGCATTGTGGTCACCACGTCGACAAACGGAACCTGCGCGATG
Source organism: Enterobacter sp. T1-1 (assembly GCF_000710795.1). NCBI lineage: Bacteria > Pseudomonadati > Pseudomonadota > Gammaproteobacteria > Enterobacterales > Enterobacteriaceae > Enterobacter > Enterobacter sp. T1-1. Next base: position 97,211 of record NZ_JALW01000013.1, read on the forward strand.
ACCCCTTTGAAGCGGTCAGGACGCTGGTTAATGGCCGCTCCCATCAGCAGCCCTCCCGCACTGCCGCCCATGCCAAAGCAGAGCTGCGGATCGCCATAGCCCTGCTCTATTAGCGCATCGCAGACGTCGAGGTAGTCGTTAAAGGTGTTTTTCTTCTTCAGGAATTTCCCGTCTTCGTACCAGTGCTGGCCCAGCTCGCCGCCACCGCGCACATGAGCGATGGCGAAAACAAAGCCACGATCGAGCAGGCTTAATCTGCTGCTGCTGAAATCAGCATCCATGCTTGAGCCGTAGGATCCATACCCGTAGACCAGGATCGGGTTTTTCCCTTTCTGGAAATGCGCCTTGTGATAGACGAGCGAGACGGGCACCTCAACGCCATCCCGGGCGGTGACCCACAGGTGTTCGCTTCGGTAGTTATCGGAATCAAACCCTTTCACCTCAGACTGCTTAAGCACCTGACGTTGTCCGGTCTCCATGTCCAGCTCAAACAGCGTATCCGGCGTGGTCATTGACGAGTAGCCATAGCGCAAGCGGGACGATTCCGGCTCGGGATTAAACCCAATCCACGTAACATAGGCCGGATCGTCAAACGCAATCCCGATGACCTCCCGCGTTTTGCGGTTAATTTGCCGCAGGCTGGTCAGCCCCCGCTGGCGCTCTTCCACCACCAGCCAGTCGGTAAAGAGGGTAAATCCTTCGAGCATCACCTGTTCCCGCGCAGGAATGAGCACTTCCCATTTCCGTTCATCGCGTACTTTGGTTTTATAGAGGCCAAAGTTTTTGCCCTCGCGGTTAGAGCGCAGGTAAAAGCTGTGCTGGAAGTGATCCAGGCTGTACTCATGATCTTTACGACGCGGCAGGAAGCAGAGCGGCTGCGCATCAGGCAGCTCGGCATCCAGGAGCAGAACTTCAGAGGTGGTTGCGCTGGCGAGGAAGATAATCACATAGTGGCGTGACGACGTTTTATGCAGACTGACATAGAACGTTTCATCTTTCTCTTCGTAGACCAGCTCGTCATCATCCGCACTGGTGCCAACGGTATGACGCCATACCTGATAAGGCAGCAGCGTGGAGGCATGTTTCTTCACGTAATAGACGGTTTCAGAATCATTCGCCCAGACAAAATCCGGCGAAACGTTCGCAATCATCTCCGGGTACCAGTTACCGGTTTCCAGATTGCGAAAACGCAGGCCGTACTGACGCCGGGAGAGGTAATCTTCCGCCAGCGCCATAATGGCGTTATCGGGCGAGACCGACATGCCGCCCAGCGTATAAAACTCGCTGTGGGCAGCACGCTGGTTGGCATCCAGCAAAATATCCCATTCATCCCACTCGGCGCTTAACACCGACTGACGCTGGTAGATGGGATATTCGTTACCGGGCTCGTAGATATGGCGATAACGATAGCCGTTTTTGGTCCAGGGTGCGGAGACATCGCGCTGGGGAATACGCTGCACCATTTCATTCAGCAACTGATCCTGAAGCGCCTGCTGGCTGGCCATGACCTTGCGGCCATAGTCATTTTCCGCGTGCAAATAGTCGAGCACCTCTGGCCGGGAACGCGAATCGTCCCGGAGCCAGTAATAATTGTCAATGCGCGTATCGCCATGCGTGGTGATCGCATAAGGAGTACGTCGGGCTTTTGGTGGCATGTCATGTTTCTTTTGAGTTTTACACCCTATAAGGTTGGCAAAACACGCGCATGATGCAAGCGAAACATGACCGCGACGGTGACAGTTAACCCGCTAACGCCTGTTTTTGCTCCCTGATATCCTTCTCAATGCCGTCGCGCACGTCCTGAGGGATCTTCAACGCGTCGCCGAGGGCATTGAGGTAGCTGCGCTCCATAAAGTGGTCAATATCAATGGCGGCACAGCTTAAGAAATAGAGTTCAAGCGCCTCCTCCTCATTCTTTACGCTTTGCGCAAGGCGCTGCGGATCCAGCGGCTGTTCGATGGCCTGAGCCACCAGCGTTCTGCCCTGCTCTTCCACACCGGCCTCCCGCAGCTGCTGCTCAATCGCCGACCGTTCTTTATCGTCGATATGCCCGTCACTTTTCGCGGCAAAAACCAGCGCAAGGATCAGCCGTTCAGTGCGCAGATCCAACGGTGACGTGTGTTGACCATAATCGGGTTCATCGCTATGTGCGGTTCGCACTCTGTCCTTGTATTTGTTCCACAGAACCGTGCCCGCAATGGCTCCGCCACCGGCCAGTAACGCGCCGGTGCCATATTTTGCCAGCAACTTGCGCGAGGATTTATTCGCCACCAGCAGGCCTGCCAGCCCGCCGAGCGCCCCGGGGACCAGTTTGCTCAGCCCCTGCTCGCCGGATGGCGACGTTTTCTGCCCTAACAGTGATTGCAATTGATTTAACCAGCCAGACATGGTTTCCCTCACTTAACGGTGTACATGTTCCACAGCGTAAGCGAGCAGGCGTCAGGAAATGTCTGGCGGGGCTAAAGAAGCGCAAATTTCTTCCCCGCGCACGGGCCCCGATCAAGACACACGCAAACGTTTTCGTTTATACTGCGCGCAACTTTTTCAGGGGGATTGTTATGACTCGTTTAGGAACCGCGCTGCGACCTGCGGCGACGCGTGTAATGCTGTTGGGATCGGGTGAACTGGGCAAAGAGGTCGCCATTGAGTGTCAGCGTTTAGGCGTGGAAGTCATTGCCGTAGACCGGTACGCCGATGCACCCGCCATGCACGTTGCCCACCGTTCTTATGTGATTAACATGCTGGATGGCGATGCCCTGCGCGAGCTGATTACGCGTGAGAAACCGGATTTTGTCGTACCGGAAATCGAAGCCATCGCCACCGATACGCTGCTTGCCCTTGAACAGGAAGGCCAGCGCGTGGTGCCCTGTGCAAAGGCCGCGAAGCTGACCATGAATCGCGAAGGCATTCGTCGCCTGGCGGCGGAAGAGCTGGGATTACCCACCTCTGGCTATCGTTTTGCCGGCGATAAAGCTGCTTTCCTGCAGGCCGTTGAGGAGATTGGCTATCCGTGCATCATTAAGCCGGTGATGAGCTCCTCCGGTAAAGGGCAGAGCTTTATTCGCGACAGCAGCACGCTGGACAAGGCGTGGGATTATGCCCAACAGGGCGGTCGCGCCGGAGCCGGTCGCGTGATTGTTGAAGGCGTGGTGAAGTTTGATTTCGAAATTACCCTCCTGACCGTCAGTGCCGTTGATGGCGTCCATTTCTGCGATCCGATTGGGCATCGTCAGGAGGATGGCGATTACCGTGAATCCTGGCAGCCGCAGCAGATGAGTGCCCTGGCGCTGGCGCGCGCGCAGGAGATCGCCCGTAAAACGGTGCTGGCGCTGGGCGGTTACGGCCTGTTCGGCGTGGAACTGTTTGTCTGCGGTGATGAGGTGATTTTCAGCGAAGTGTCCCCTCGCCCGCACGATACCGGGATGGTGACCCTGATTTCCCAGGATCTCTCCGAGTTCGCCCTGCACGTGCGCGCGTTCCTCGGCCTGCCGGTTGGTGGTATTCGCCAGTATGGTCCGGCCGCCTCGGCGGTGATCCTCCCGCAACTGACCAGCCAGAACGTCACCTTTGACAACATTGAAGGCGCGGTTGGGGCAGGTCTGCAGGTTCGCCTGTTCGGGAAACCGGAGATCGACGGTACGCGTCGACTGGGCGTGGCATTAGCCACTGGCGATAGCGTGGATGATGCCGTGGCAAGGGCGAAAGCTGCCGCTGCCGCGGTTAGCGTTAACGGATAAAAAAAACGGGCCTGATGGCCCGTTTTTCATGATGCGAGGTGCTTACTGCTTCGCGCCTTCAACCGCTTCGCGAGCCAGTCTGGTGATGCGATCCCAGTCGCCTGCTTCCAGGGCATCCGCCGGTACCAGCCAGGAGCCGCCGATGCACAGCACGCTCTTCAGCGCCAGGTAATCACGGTAGTTGGCCGGAGAGATGCCGCCCGTCGGGCAGAAACGCACCTGAGAGAAGGGACCCGCAATCGCCTGCAGCGCTTTGGTGCCGCCGTTGGCTTCTGCCGGGAAGAATTTGAACTCTTTCAGACCGTAGTCCATGCCCAGCATCAGTTCAGAAACGGTGCTGATCCCGGGGATCAGCGGGATGGTGCCCTCGGTTGCCGCTTTTAACAGCGGCTCGGTCAGACCCGGGCTGATGGCAAACTGCGCGCCCGCTTCGGTCACTTCAGCCAGCTGTTTTGCGTTCGTAACGGTACCCGCACCAATGATGGCATCCGGCACTTCTTTAGCGATTGCGCGAATCGCGTCCATCGCGCAGGCGGTACGCAGGGTCACTTCCAGAACGCGAACGCCACCCGCAACCAGCGCTTTCGCCATCGGTACCGCGTGCTCCAGTTTGTTCACCACGATAACCGGCACAACGGGGCCAGTGGTCAGGATTGCTTCTGCACTTGTTTTCCAGTTTTTCATCAGAGTTTTCTCTCGCCAGATCGATAAAATCAAGTCGTCTTAAAACGTAATACAGGTTGCGCCCTGCTCCGCCCCGGAGAGTTTCTCACGCAGCGCGCCAAACATTTCGCGTCCGGTTCCCACGCGCGATGCGCTCAGGTCTGGAATATGCGGCTGACGGGCCGCCAGCTCGGCTTCGTCCACCAGCAGGGTTAACTCACCTGTCTGGCCATTGACGCGGATGATGTCGCCGTCACGCACCTTAGCCAGCAAACCACCATCATACGCTTCAGGCGTTACGTGAATGGCTGAAGGCACTTTACCTGAGGCACCCGAGAGGCGTCCATCGGTGACCAGTGCAATTTTGAAACGGCGGTCCAATAATACACCAAGTGGTGGCATAAGTTTATGTAATTCTGGCATCCCGTTCGCTTTGGGTCCCTGATGACGCACCACCACCACGCAATCCTTGTCGAGAAGGCCCGCATCAAAGGCAGGTAAAACATCATGCTGGCTCTCAAAGACCACTGCCGGGGCTTCAATCACCTGGTTCTCTTCCGGCACGGCAGAGGTTTTCATCACCGCGCGTCCCAGGTTGCCGCTCAGCACTTTCGTGCCGCCGTGGCGTGAGAACGGCTGTTCGAAGGTAGCAATGACCTGCGGATCAAGAGAGGCGCTCGCCCCATCACGCCAGTCCAGCTCACCGTTGTTCAGCCACGGCTCAAGGGTATAGCGATGCAGACCATAACCCGCCACCGTGTTCACGTCTTCGTGCAGCAGACCGCCCTTGAGCAGCTCACGCATCAACACCGGTACGCCACCGGCGGCCTGGAAGTGGTTAATGTCTGCCGGACCGTTCGGATACAGGCGCGCCATCAGCGGCACCACGGAAGAGATGTCGGAGAAATCATCCCAGTTGATCAGGATGCCAGCCGCACGTGCCATTGCCACAAGGTGCATGGTGTGGTTGGTTGAGCCCCCCGTTGCCAGCAGGGCCACGATGCCGTTGACGATCACTTTCTCGTCGACCATTTTACCCAGCGGCATCCACTCGTTGCCGTTCCCGGTCAGACGCGTCACCTGACGGGCGGCGGCTTCGGTCAGAGCCTTGCGCAGCGGCGCATCGGGTTGAATGAAGGAGGAGCCCGGAAGCTGCATCCCCATAAATTCCACCACCATCTGGTTGGTGTTGGCCGTACCGTAGAAGGTACAGGTACCCGGCGCATGGTAAGAGGCGGCTTCCGCTTCCAGCAGCGCCTGGCGGTCTGCTTTACCTTCGGCATACAGCTGGCGGATACGCACTTTTTCTTTGTTTGGCAAACCGCTGGCCATCGGACCTGACGGCACAAAAATGGCCGGAAGATGACCAAACGACAGCGCCGCCATGGCGAGCCCCGGGACAATCTTGTCGCACACACCGAGGTACAGCGCGCCATCAAACATATTGTGAGACAGACCGACCGCTGCAGACATGGCAATGACTTCGCGGCTCAGCAGCGACAGCTCCATCCCGTCCTGTCCCTGGGTCACACCGTCACACATGGCCGGCACGCCCCCCGCCACCTGGCCCACCGCATTCACGCTGTGCAGCGCTTTACGGATGATGTCCGGGTACACTTCGTACGGCTGATGCGCGGAGAGCATGTCGTTATAGGAGGTAATGATGGCGATATTGTTACGCAGCATGCTCTTTAATGAGGCTTTGTCTTCAGGCTGACAGGCGGCGAAACCGTGCGCCAGATTACCGCAGGCCAGCTGCGAGCGATGTACGGTATTGGTCTTAGCCTGTTCAATGCGGGCGAGGTAGGCCGAACGGGTCTCTTTCGAGCGCTCGATAATGCGTTGTGTTACGCGTAACAATGTCGGATTCATAAAAGCTCCTCTAATTTATCTGTCCGGGCTCGGGAGTTTACAAAGTCGCTGGCAGTTGTTAACAACGCTGAAACGCTTGCTGTCCGGAGCTCAGGGGCAAAATCGCTTCCGGCAGTGTAATAAAAAAAGCCCCGCGGGTGAATCCACGCGGAGCTTAAAAGTATAAAAATTGTGCCACTAGCTGTGTTAGATCATGTTACCGGTAAAATAACACCTTCGGGCTAGAGGATTATCTTACTCAAACTCGTTCCAGGAGCGGCCATCACGGGTGATCATCGCCACGGAGGCGACAGGTCCCCAGGTGCCCGCCTGATACGGTTTTGGCGGATCCTGATCGGCAGCCCAGGCTTCGGTGATGGAGTCGACCCATTTCCACGCCTCTTCCACTTCGTCGCGACGCACAAACAGCGCCTGGATACCGCGCATGGTTTCCAGCAGCAGGCGCTCGTAAGCATCCGCCAGGTGCGTTTGATTGAAGGTCTCGGAGTAGCTCAGATCCAGTTTGGTGGTCTGCAGGTTATGTTTGTGATCCAGCCCCGGCACTTTGTTCAGGATCTGGATATCCACACCTTCATCCGGCTGCAGACGGATAGTCAGTTTGTTCTGCGGCAGCTCCTGCCACGACTCTTTGAACAGGTTCAGCTCAGGGTTTTTGAAGTAAACAACAACTTCAGAGCATTTGGCTGGCAGACGTTTACCGGTACGCAGGTAGAACGGCACCCCCGCCCAACGCCAGTCATCGATATCCACGCGGATCGCCACGAACGTCTCAGTGTTGCTGGACTTGTTCGCGCCCTCTTCTTCCAGATAACCAGGGACTTTTTTGCCCTGCGCAAAGCCGGATGTGTACTGACCACGCACCGTCTTCTCGCGCACGTTAGAACGGTCGATGCGACGCAGTGACTTCAGCACTTTCACCTTCGCGTCGCGGATGCTGTCAGCGGTCAGGTCTGATGGCGGAGACATGGCAATCATGCAGAGTACCTGCAGCAGGTGGTTCTGGATCATGTCACGCATCTGACCGGCCTGGTCAAAGTAACCCCAGCGGCCTTCGATACCCACCTCTTCGGCCACGGTGATTTCCACGTGGTCGATGGTACGGTTGTCCCAGTTGTTCACAAACAGGGAGTTGGCAAAACGCAGCGCCAGCAGGTTCAGTACCGTCTCTTTGCCCAGATAGTGGTCGATGCGGTAGACCTGGCACTCTTCGAAGTATTCGCCCACCTGGTCGTTGATTTCGCGGGAGGTAGACAGTGAGGTACCCAGCGGTTTTTCCATTACCACACGCGCAGGTTTGGCGTTCAGATTCGCTTCGCCCAGACCTTTACAGATGGCACCGAAGGTGCTTGGTGGCATGGCGAAATAGTTGATGGTGACCCGGTTTTTCTGATCCAGCATCTCACCCAGACGGGTAAACGCGCTCACGTCGTTCACATCCAGATTGCAGAAATCGAGACGTCCGCTCAGGGTATCCCACAAACTTTCATCAATTTTCTCTTTCATGAAAGTTTCGAGCGCTTCACGCACGACTTTGGTGTATGCGTCCTTGTCCCAGTCGGCGCGCCCTACACCCAGGATACGGGTATCCGGATGAAGTTGGCCCGCTTTCTCCAGTTGATACAGGGAAGGCAGCAATTTTCGGCGTGCAAGATCGCCTTTCGCGCCGAAAATGACCAGGTCACATGCCTGGGCTGTTTGCGTTACCGCCATGTCATTCTCCTCAGTTGGATCACCTGGTGCTTCTGCCAGGTATCGTTGTAATTTTATTACAATGCACTGTACTGCTTTTACGTCATTCCCGAAACCATTAGCGCTTAACGTCGCGTGCGATACGGCGATTTTTCACCCCTTAAGAGGATTACGCTGGCCTGATGACGCAACAAGCGTCGATTCTTTGCGCAACACGGTCACAGTAAAACCCGACACCGATCAAGTAATGAAAAAAAACAACAACATTATCTTGTCGACTGTTACCCTTTATGGAAGCCACGAGGGTAATATCGGCTAAATCGAATCTCAATTTCATCTATGGATGAAATCGTTTACACCCATGAGCGTCCTGTTAACATGAACATGCTGGAAAAAATCCAGTTTCAACTGGAACACCTTAGCAAATCCGAGCGAAAAGTGGCTGAAGTTATTCTCGCCTCGCCTGCTCAGGCGATTCATTCAAGCATCGCCGCTCTGGCACAGGATGCAGGCGTCAGCGAGCCGACGGTGAATCGGTTCTGCCGGAGCCTGGAAACGCGTGGCTTTCCTGATTTTAAACTGCATCTGGCACAAAGTCTGGCAAATGGTACGCCCTATGTTAATCGCAATGTGGATGAAGACGACAGCGTAGATGCATACACGGCGAAAATATTTGAATCGGCCATGGCCACGCTTGACCACGTGCGTCAGTCGCTGGATATGAGTTCCGTTAACCGGGCGGTCGATTTACTGACCCAGGCCAAGCGAATTGCATTCTTCGGACTCGGTTCGTCGGCGGCCGTGGCGCATGACGCCATGAATAAATTCTTCCGCTTTAACGTCCCGGTCATTTATTCCGATGACATCGTGTTGCAACGCATGAGCTGTATGAATTGTAGCGAGGATGACGTGGTGGTCCTGATTTCCCATACCGGGCGCACTAAAAGTCAGGTTGAGCTGGCGCAGCTGGCGCGTGAAAACGATGCCATGGTTATCGCCCTCACGACGGCAGGCACGCCGCTGGCAAGAGAAGCCACGCTCGCCATCACTCTGGACGTTCCGGAAGATACGGATATCTATATGCCAATGGTCTCCCGTCTGGCGCAGCTGACGGTGATTGACGTCCTGGCAACCGGTTTTACCTTACGCCGCGGCGCTAAATTCAGAGATAACTTGAAGCGTGTCAAGGAAGCGCTCAAGGAATCGCGTTTTGATAAAGAATTGCTTATAAAGAGCGATGTTCCTTGATAGTAGATAACTAAGACGTAACGAAAAATTACGATGTAACGATTTACGGCATTCGGTCCCCTCGCGGTTGCTTTGCAGCAGATGAAGGCCGATTCAATCTTCACGCAACACCAAAGTTGTTTCAGTCAACGGAGTATTACATGTCCAGAAGGCTTCGCAGAACCAAGATCGTCACCACCTTAGGCCCGGCCACCGATCGCGATAATAACCTCGAAAAGATTATCGCCGCGGGTGCCAACGTGGTGCGTATGAACTTCTCTCACGGTACGCCAGAAGACCATAAATTACGTGCCGACAAAGTGCGTGAGATCGCGGCTAAACTGGGCCGCCATGTTGCTATCCTCGGTGACCTGCAGGGTCCAAAAATTCGTGTCTCGACCTTCAAAGAAGGCAAAGTTTTCCTCAATATCGGCGATAAATTCCTGCTTGATGCCAACCTGGGTAAAGGTGAAGGCGATAAAGAGAAAGTGGGTATCGACTATAAAGGTCTGCCGGCTGACGTTGTGCCTGGCGATATCCTGCTGCTCGACGACGGTCGTGTTCAGCTGAAAGTGCTGGAAGTTCAGGGGATGAAGGTGTTCACCGAAGTCACCGTCGGCGGCCCACTCTCTAACAACAAAGGCATTAACAAGCTCGGCGGTGGCCTGTCTGCCGAAGCGCTGACCGATAAAGACAAAGCGGATATCGTTACCGCGGCGCTGATCGGCGTGGACTATCTGGCCGTCTCCTTCCCGCGCTGCGGCGAAGACCTGAACTATGCCCGTCGTCTGGCGCGTGATGCCGGCTGCGACGCGAAAATTGTGGCAAAAGTTGAACGTGCGGAAGCCGTTTGCGATCAGGATGCCATGGACGACGTGATTCTGGCGTCTGACGTGGTGATGGTTGCCCGTGGCGATCTGGGTGTGGAAATTGGCGACCCTGAACTGGTCGGCATCCAGAAAGCGCTGATCCGTCGCGCGCGTCAGTTGAACCGCGCGGTGATCACCGCAACCCAGATGATGGAATCCATGATCACCAACCCAATGCCGACCCGTGCAGAGGTGATGGACGTGGCTAACGCCGTGCTGGACGGTACCGATGCGGTCATGCTTTCCGCTGAAACCGCAGCCGGTCAGTACCCGGCAGAGACCGTTGCCGCGATGGCGCGCGTCTGTCTGGGCGCGGAGAAGATCCCAAGCATTAACGTCTCTAAACACCGTCTGGACGTGCAGTTCGACAACGTGGAAGAAGCGATTGCGATGTCCGCCATGTATGCGGCTAACCATCTGAAGGGCGTCACGGCGATCATCACCATGACCGAATCAGGCCGTACCGCGCTAATGACGTCCCGTATCAGCTCCGGTCTGCCGATCTTCGCGATGTCCCGCCACGAGCGCACGCTGAACCTGACGGCGCTGTACCGCGGCGTAACCCCGGTTTACTTCGACAGCACCAATGACGGTGTGGCAGCGGCGCACGATGCCGTTAATCTGCTGCGCGACAAAGGCTACCTGGTATCCGGTGATATTGTCATCGTGACCCAGGGTGATGTCATGAGCACCATCGGCTCAACCAACACCACCCGCGTATTAACCGTCGAATAATAAACAGATGTTTCCCTCTCCCCCACGGGGAGAGGGTCAGCGTGAGGGGTTTTATTTCTTTGGGTAAAGTTCTTTGCGCTGATACGGCTCTTTCTCGCCAGGCTTACGCGTTTTGAGCAGCTTCAGGATCCACGTGTATTGCTCAAGATGCGGCCCCACCAGCACCTCCACCTCTTCGTTCATGCGACGCGCGATGGTGTTATCGTCCGCGGTCAGTAAGTCGTCCATCGGCGGGCGAACCTCAATGCTCAGACGGTGCGTGTTGCCATCGTAGACCGGGAACAGCGGAATAACCCGGGCGCGGCAGACTTTCATCAGACGGCCAATCGCCGGAAGCGTCGCCTTGTAGGTGGCAAAGAAATCGACAAACTCGCTGTGCTCAGGGCCGTGATCCTGATCCGGCAGATAGTATCCCCAGTACCCCTGTCGCACGGACTGAATAAACGGCTTGATACCATCGTTACGGGCGTGCAGGCGTCCACCAAAACGACGACGCACGGTGTTCCAGACGAAATCAAAGACTTTATTACCCTGGTTATGGAACATGGCCGCCATCTTCTGGCCCTGAGATGCCATCAGCATGGCCGGGATATCCACTCCCCAGCCGTGCGGAACGAGAAAAATCACTTTTTCATCGTTGCGGCGCATCTCGTCAATGATCTCCAGCCCTTTCCAGTCAACACGCTTAAGGATCTTTTCTGGCCCTTTTAGCGCCAGCTCTGCCATCATCGCCATGGCCTGTGGCGCGGTGGTATACATGTCATCAATAATCGCTTCGCGCTCGGCATCGCTCTTTTCCGGGAAGCAGTAGTAGAGATTGATTTGCGCGCGACGGCGGGCACTTTTGCCCATTCGTCCTGCAAGACGGCCAATTTTCCCCAGAACGGGATCGCGCACAGAGGCAGGTAACATGGCAATGCCAGCAAACGCGTAAACGCCAAGCCAGGCGCCCCAGTTACGCGGGTGGCGAAAGGATTTTTCAAACTCAGGAATGAACTCAATATTGTTTTTTTTGGTTTCCATGCTGGTTCCAGGGTCTGGTGACGCAAAATATAATGACGATAGTGTAGCGAGGCAGCGCCCCACGCACAAAAGAAAAAGCCGGCGCTTACTGACGCCGGCTTTAGACAAAACGGAAGGGTTTAGTCGAAACGCAGTTGCGGCACAACCTCTTTCACCTGCGCCAGGTAATCTTTACGATCTTTACCCGTCAGCCCTTCGGTGCGCGGCAGTTTCGCCGTCAGCGGGTTTACCGCCTGCTGGTTGATCCACACTTCATAATGCAGGTGTGGCCCCGTAGAACGTCCGGTATTGCCTGAGAGGGCGATACGGTCGCCACGTTTCACTTTCTGGCCTGGTTTCACCAGCAGCTTACGCAGGTGCATATAGCGGGTGGTATAAGTTCGACCATGACGGACCGCAACATAGTACCCGGCCGCCCCGCTGCGTTTGGCGACAACCACTTCACCATCTCCCACCGCCAGCACCGGTGTGCCCTGCGGCATGGCGAAGTCCACACCACGGTGCGGCGCCACGCGCCCGGTGACCGGGTTCAGACGACGCGGGTTGAAGTTGGATGAGATGCGGAACTGTTTCGCCGTTGGGAAGCGCAGGAAGCCTTTCGCAAGCCCGGTACCGCTGCGGTCATAGAATTTGCCGTCTTCAGCGCGAATGGCGTAGTAATCTTTGCCATCAGAGCGCAAACGTACACCCACCAGTTGGCTCTGCTCACGCTTGCCGTCCAGCATTTCGCGGGACATCAGTACGGAGAACTCATCACCTTTTTTCAGCTTACGGAAATCCATCTGCCACTGCATGGCTTTGATAACCGAGCTGATTTCAGCGCTGGTCAGGCCCGCATCGCGCGCGCTGGAGACAAAGCTTGCGCCTACGGTCCCTTTCATCACGCTGTTAACCCAGTCACCCTTCTGCAACTCGCTGGTCATCTTGAAACCGTTTGCAGTGCGGTCGTAGGTGCGCGTTTCGCGACGGGACATTTCCCAGGTCAGGCGCTGCAGATCGCCCTCTGGCGTTAACGTCCACGAGAGTTGCTGGCCAATTTTCAGGTTACGCAGGTCTTTATCTGCGGCAGCCAGCTGGCTGATATTCCCCATGTCAATGCCGTACTGGTTCAGTACGCTGCTCAGCGTATCGCCAGTGGAGACCACATATTCATGGATCCCGGCTTCATTCTCGGTTTTATCGTCCAGCTCATCCTGCGGAATGGCTTCATCTTCCTGAGCCGCCTGGTCGATAGGCTCACTGGCCTCCGGCAGCAGAGAACGGATTTCGTTCTTCTCAAGCTCGATGGTTTTGATGATAGGGGCAGAACTCGGGTGGTAAACATAGGGCCGCCAGACGGCGACCGCTAAGGTGAGAACTGTAAGCGACCCCAGCATAACGCGATGGGGTCGGGGCAGATTGTTAAATGCCAGGGCGACAGAGCGGGCTATCTGTTGCACGTATTCACTTCCTCGTTAATCTCCTTTCAGGCAGCTCGCATACTGGTTCGCCAGTTGAGTGAGGAACTGCGAATAGCTCGCTTTACTCAACTGGATGTTCGTTCCTAGCGGGTCAAGGGTTCCCATGCGCACGGATGTTCCCCTGGCCACGGCTTCTACGACCGCTGGCCTGAACTGTGGCTCAGCAAAAACGCAGGACGCTTTTTGCTCAACCAACTGTGTTCTGATCTCATGTAAACGCTGCGCACCAGGCTGAATTTCAGGGTTGACGGTAAAATGCCCACGCGGGGTCAGGCCGTAGTGTTTTTCGTAATAGCCATAGGCGTCATGAAAAACGAAATACCCTTTTCCTTTCAGCGGTGCCAGCTCGTTACCCACCTGCTTATCGGTTGCGGCTAATTGTGCCTCAAAATCTTTCAGGTTGGCGTCTAGTTTGGCTCGACTTTGCGGCATAAGTTCCACTAATTTGTCATGGATTGCAACCGCCGAAAGCCGCGCTATCTCTGGGGAGAGCCAAAGATGCATATTGTACTCGCCGTGATGGTGATCCCCGTCACCTTTTTCATCATGAGCATGATGACCTTCGTGTTCGTCACCGTCGTCATCACTCCCCTTCATGAGCAACGGTTTCACGCCAGAAAGTTCGGCAATGGTGACCTTTTTCGTGTCCGCGATCTGGTTCGCAGACTTCTGCATGAAGGCTTCCATCTCCGGCCCAATCCAGACAACTAAGTCCGCGTTTTGTAAGCGTTTTACATCAGATGGACGCAGGGAATAATCATGCTCAGAGGCCCCATCGGGCAGCAGAACCTGGGTTTCCGTCACCCCATCTGCAATGGCCGATGCAATGAATCCCAGCGGTTTGAGCGAAGCGACAACGGCAGCGTTAACATCTTGTGCTGTTGTGCCCCAAAGGGCAGCGGATAATGCTGCGAAAAGAAGCGTATTTTTATGTAACATAATGCGACTAATCATCGTAATGAATGCGTGGAATGTGATATTATAACATTCGTTGACTTCTGCAAGCTTAAATTGACATGACAACTTTGGTTTCTCTTGAAAATGTTTCGGTCTCGTTCGGTCAGCGCCGCGTCCTTTCTGACGTCTCGCTGGATCTGAAGCCCGGTAAAATTCTGACGCTGCTCGGTCCGAACGGCGCGGGTAAATCCACCCTTGTGCGCGTGGTGCTGGGTCTGGTAGCCCCTGATGAAGGTGTCATCAAGCGTGAAGAAAAATTGCGTATCGGCTACGTGCCGCAAAAATTACATCTTGATGCCACGCTGCCGCTGACCGTCAGCCGCTTCCTGCGCCTGCGCCCTGGTACGCGTAAAGCCGATATCCTTCCGGCGCTGAAACGTGTCCAGGCGGGGCACCTGGTGGACGCGCCACTGCAAAAACTGTCCGGCGGGGAAACCCAGCGCGTGTTACTTGCCCGGGCGCTGCTCAGCAGCCCCCAGCTGCTGGTACTGGATGAGCCAACGCAGGGTGTGGACGTCAATGGTCAGGTCGCGCTTTACGATTTAATTGACCAGCTGCGCCACGAACTGAACTGCGCGGTGCTGATGGTCTCCCACGACCTGCATCTGGTGATGGCGAAAACCGACGAAGTGCTCTGTCTGAACCATCATATCTGCTGTTCCGGCACGCCTGAAGTGGTGTCAATGCACCCCGAATTTATCTCTATGTTTGGCCCTCGCGGGGCTGAACAACTGGGTATTTATCGCCATCATCATAACCACCGCCATGATTTACAGGGACGAATTGTCCTGCGCCGGGGAAATGGACACTCATGATTGAACTGTTACTGCCCGGCTGGCTGGCCGGGATTATGCTCGCCTGCGCCGCGGGTCCGCTTGGCTCGTTTGTGGTCTGGCGCAGAATGTCCTATTTCGGCGATACCCTGGCCCATGCTTCACTGCTGGGCGTGGCCTTTGGTTTACTGCTGGACGTCAACCCGTTCTATGCGGTGATTGTCGTTACGCTGCTCCTCGCCGCCGGTCTGGTCTGGCTGGAAAAACGCCCTCACCTCGCCATTGATACCCTGCTCGGCATTATGGCGCACAGCGCGCTGTCGCTGGGCCTGGTGGTAGTGAGCCTGATGTCCAATATCCGCGTTGACCTGATGGCCTACCTGTTTGGCGATCTGCTCGCCGTGACGCCTGAAGATCTCATTGCTATTGCCATTGGCGTGGTGGTGGTGCTGGGTATTCTGCTGTGGCAGTGGCGTAATTTGCTGGCGATGACCGTCAGCCCGGATCTGGCGTTTGTAGACGGCGTGAAATTGCAGCGGGTGAAGCTGCTGCTAATGCTGGTGACGGCGTTAACCATCGGCGTGGCGATGAAGTTCGTCGGTGCGCTGATTATTACGTCGCTGCTGATTATTCCTGCGGCCACCGCGCGTCGTTTTGCCCGTACGCCGGAGCAGATGGCAGGCGTGGCGGTGATTATCGGGATGATTGCGGTCACGGGCGGGTTAACCTTCTCGGCGTTCTATGACACGCCTGCGGGGCCGTCAGTGGTGCTGTGTGCGGCGGTGCTGTTTATTTTCAGTATGATGAAGAAGACCGCTAGTTGATATCGAGGGCGCTGATGCCCTCACCCTAACCCCTCTCCCTGTGGGAGAGGGAATTAAGCATTACGGCATTGCCGGTGGCGTGATACCAAAATGATTCCACGCCCGCACCGTGGCCATACGTCCACGCGGGGTACGTTGCAGGAAGCCCTGCTGGATCAGATACGGTTCGAGTACATCTTCAATTGTCTCGCGCTCTTCCCCGATTGCCGCCGCCAGGTTATCCAGCCCGACCGGCCCGCCAAAGAATTTGTCCAGCACCGCCAGCAGCAGCTTGCGGTCCATGTAGTCAAAACCCTCAGCATCGACATTCAGCATATCCAGCGCCTGAGCAGCAATTTCGGCAGAAATAGAACCATCGTGCTTCACTTCTGCAAAGTCACGGACGCGGCGCAACAGGCGGTTAGCGATACGCGGTGTTCCGCGCGAACGCTTCGCCACTTCAAATGCCCCCTCTTCGCTCATATCCAGCCCCATATAGCGGGCACTGCGGCCCACGATATGCTGGAGGTCGGCGACCTGATAGAACTCGAGGCGCTGCACAATACCAAAGCGGTCGCGCAGTGGAGAGGTTAACGACCCGGCGCGGGTGGTGGCGCCAATCAGGGTAAACGGCGGCAGATCGATTTTGATCGAACGCGCGGCAGGGCCTTCGCCGATCATGATATCCAGCTGGTAGTCTTCCATTGCCGGATAGAGAACCTCTTCCACCACCGGCGACAGGCGGTGGATCTCATCGATAAACAGCACGTCGTGCGGTTCAAGATTGGTCAGCATCGCCGCCAGATCGCCTGCTTTTTCCAGCACCGGGCCAGACGTGGTACGCAGGTTCACGCCCATTTCATTAGCAACGATATTCGCCAGGGTGGTTTTCCCCAAACCCGGAGGACCGAATATCAGCAGGTGATCGAGCGCATCGCCGCGCAGCTTTGCCGCCTGGATGAAGATCTCCATCTGGGAACGCACCTGCGGCTGGCCAATATACTCATCAAGCAACTTCGGACGGATCGCACGATCCACCACGTCGTCTGCCTGAATAGTGCCTGCCGATACCAGGCGATCTGCTTCAATCATCCTTTACCTCACAATGCAGCGCGCAGCGCTTCACGAATCAGAGTTTCACTGCTGGCATCCGGTTTGGCAATTTTGCTCACCATTCGGCTGGCCTCCTGAGGTTTATAGCCCAGCGCCACCAGCGCGGCAACCGCTTCCTGCTCGGCATCATCATCCGACACAGGCGCACCCGGCGAAGTCAGCACCAGATCGGCAGCAGGGGTAAAGAGATCGCCATGCAGACCTTTAAAGCGGTCTTTCATCTCAACAATCAGGCGCTCTGCCGTTTTCTTACCAATGCCCGGAAGCTTAATCAGCGCGGCAGGATCTTCGCGCTCAACGGCATTCACGAATTGCTGGGCGGACATACCGGAGAGAATGGCCAGCGCCAGCTTCGGCCCGACGCCGTTGGTTTTAATCAGCTCGCGGAACAGGGTGCGTTCCTGTTTGTTGTTGAAGCCATAGAGCAGTTGAGCATCTTCACGCACCACAAACTGGGTAAAGACAATCGCCTCTTTGCCCGCGTCCGGCAGCTCGTAGAAGCAGGTCATTGGCATATGGACTTCATAGCCCACGCCGCCCACTTCCAGCAGCACTAACGGGGGTTGTTTTTCAATGATGATGCCTCTGAGTCTGCCTATCACGTGACGCTCCTGCGTTCTGGAAAATTATTGATTTGCGACATAATAAAAAAAGGCTGGATAAACATCCAGCCTGATTTCTCATTATCGTAACCTGCCTCGCGCCAGATTGAGCCGCGACTCGCTCATTTGCATCGCGTTCTGGCTGACATGACAGTGGGTGATCGCAATTGCCAGCGCATCGGCGGCATCGGCCTGCGGGTTCGCGGGGAGCTTCAACAGGGTACGCACCATGTGCTGCACCTGGCTTTTCTCCGCGCTACCAATCCCGACCACCGTCTGCTTGACCTGTCTTGCCGCGTATTCAAATACCGGAAGATCCTGGTTCACGGCAGCAACAATTGCCACGCCCCGCGCCTGACCGAGCTTTAACGCCGAATCGGCGTTTTTCGCCATGAAGACCTGCTCGATGGCGAAATAGTCAGGCTGAAACTGGGTGATAATCTCCGTCACGCCCGCATAAATGAGCTTCAGTCGCGACGGCAGATCTTCAACTTTGGTGCGAATACAGCCACTGCCAAGGTAGGTTAACTGGCGTCCAACCTGACGGATAACGCCGTAACCGGTGACGCGTGAGCCGGGGTCAATCCCAAGGATAATCGACATCACGCGTCTCCCGTAAACGGTTTAAACGCTCTCATCAGAGAGTCGCTGCAACCTCATCAGAGATCTCACCGTTGTGATACACTTCCTGCACGTCGTCGCAGTCTTCAAGCATGTCGATCAGACGCAGCAGTTTTGGTGCCGTTTCAGCATCCATATCCGCTTTGGTGGACGGGATCATGGAGACTTCAGCGTTGTCGGCTTTCAGGCCCGCCGCTTCCAGCGCATCACGTACTGCGCCCATCTCTTCCCACGCGGTGTAGACATCGATAGCGCCATCGTCGAAGGTCACTACGTCTTCCGCACCCGCTTCCAGCGCCGCTTCCATGATGACATCTTCGTCGCCTTTCTCGAAGGAGATGACGCCTTTTTTGCTGAACAGGTACGCTACAGAACCGTCAGTCCCCAGGTTCCCCCCGGTTTTGGTGAACGCATGGCGCACTTCTGCAACGGTACGGTTACGGTTGTCGGACAGACATTCAACCATTACCGCGGTGCCGCCAGGACCGTAACCTTCATAAATGATGGTTTCCATGTTCGTGTCTTCATCACCGCCCACGCCACGAGCGATAGCACGGTTCAAGGTGTCACGCGTCATGTTGTTGGACAGCGCTTTATCTACTGCCGCACGCAGACGTGGGTTAGACGCCGGATCGCCGCCGCCCAGACGCGCCGCTGTCACCAGCTCGCGAATGATTTTGGTAAAGATCTTACCGCGCTTGGCATCCTGTGCCGCTTTGCGGTGTTTGGTGTTGGCCCACTTACTATGACCTGCCATAAAAAGTTCTCCAAAAATCGCGCCTTTTCAGGCTGCGTTAATTACAAATTCTTCAATCGCCTGCCGGTTGCTCCACGACTTGGTCAGTGCGGCGGCATCCGCCGCATCCACCCAGCGGTAGGTCAGATGTTCAGTGAACACGATCTCCCGTTCGTGAGGGAGCGCGAGACAGAACCACGATTCCGTGTTGCGCTCGATACCCGGTGCATAGCGATGACGTAAATGGCTAAAAATTTCGAACTCCACCGTGCGCTGACAGTCCTTCAGGGTCAGTTGCTCGCAAGCAACGTCAATGGTGACCTCTTCCTTTACTTCACGCGCGGCGGCCTGCGGCGCGGTTTCGCCCTCTTCCAGACTGCCGGTAACCGACTGCCAGAATTCAGGGTCATCGCGCCGCTGCAACATCAGCACCCGCTTCGTGTCCTGAGCGTAAATTACAACTAAGACAGAAACGGGACGCTTATATGCCATATCAGTTTTTCTCTTCCTTTTTCACCACGTCGATACCCAGCTCAGCCAGTGCGGCCGGGTTAGCGAAGCTTGGCGCTTCGGTCATCAGACACGCCGCTGCGGTGGTTTTCGGGAAGGCAATAACGTCACGGATGTTGTCGGTGCCGGTCAGCAGCATAGTCAGACGGTCGAGACCGAATGCCAGGCCTGCGTGAGGCGGCGTACCGTACTTCAGCGCATCCAGCAGGAAGCCGAACTTCTCGCGCTGTTCCTGTTCGTTGATGCCCAGAATGCCGAACACCGTCTGCTGCATCTCACCGCTGTGAATACGCACGGAGCCGCCGCCCACTTCATAGCCGTTGATAACCATATCGTAGGCGTTCGCGACTGCCTCTTCCGGTGCCGCTTTCAGCTCTGCCGCCGTCATGTCTTTTGGCGAGGTGAACGGGTGGTGCATGGCAGTCAGGCCGCCTTCACCGTCGTCTTCAAACATCGGGAAGTCGATAACCCACAACGGCGCCCATTTGCTCTCGTCAGTGAGGTTCAGATCTTTGCCCAGTTTCAGACGCAGCGCGCCCATTGCATCGGCAACAATTTTCTTGTTGTCAGCGCCGAAGAAGATCATGTCGCCATCCTGTGCGCCGGTGCGCTCAAGGATCGCTTCTACAATCTCCGCATTCAGGAACTTCGCCACCGGGCTGGTGATACCTTCCAGACCTTTCGCACGCTCGGTTACTTTAATATAGGCCAGACCTTTCGCGCCGTAGATCTTGATGAAGTTGCCGTAGTCGTCAATCTGCTTACGGCTAAGCGCTGCACCGCCCGGTACACGCAGGGCTGCTACGCGGCCTTTCGGATCGTTAGCCGGGCCGGCAAACACCGCAAACTCAACGGATTTCACCAGGTCAGCAACGTCCACCAGCTCCATAGGGTTACGCAGGTCTGGTTTGTCGGAGCCGTAACGACGCTCGGCTTCGGCGAAGGTCATAATGGGGAAGTCGCCCAGCTCCACGCCCTTCACGTCATTCCACAGGCTGCGCACCAGCGCTTCCATCACTTCACGCACCTGCTCAGCGGTCATGAAGGAGGTTTCCACATCGATCTGGGTAAATTCTGGCTGACGGTCAGCGCGCAGGTCTTCGTCACGGAAGCATTTTACGACCTGATAGTAGCGATCGAAGCCGGACATCATCAGCAGCTGTTTAAACAGCTGTGGAGACTGCGGCAGCGCGTAGAATTTGCCTTTATGAACGCGGGATGGCACCAGGTAATCGCGCGCGCCTTCCGGCGTGGCTTTGGTCAGCATCGGGGTTTCGATATCGAGGAAACCATGGTCATCCATAAAGCGACGCACCAGGCTGGTGATTTTCGCACGGGTTTTCAGGCGCTGTGCCATCTCCGGGCGACGCAGATCCAGGTAGCGGTATTTCAGACGCGCTTCTTCAGTGTTGACGTGGTTGGAGTCCAGCGGCAGCGCTTCAGCACGGTTGATGATCGTCAGATCGGAGGCCAGCACTTCAATTGCACCGGTCGCCATATCTGCGTTGACGTTTTTCTCGTCACGCGCACGTACGGTGCCGGTGACCTGAATGCAGAACTCATTACGCAGCTCAGAAGCCAGCTTCAATGCGTCCGCGCGATCCGGATCGAAGAACACCTGAACGATACCTTCGCGGTCGCGCATATCGATGAAGATAAGGCTACCAAGATCACGACGACGGTTGACCCAACCACACAGGGTCACCTGCTGTCCGACGTGGGACTGACGCAGCTGCCCGCAATATTCTGTACGCATGAGATATCCCTTAATTAGCCGCAGGCTAAATGTCGCCTGGTATGCAGGCTACTATGTCGCAGCTTTCTGTATGTCACAACTGGATGAAAAAAGGCGGCTATTATACTGGAAATTCCGCCGGACGATAAGAGCGAAGCACGGCCAGACGCACGTTTGCTGCGCTCTTATTGCGCATTCTCACAAAAATTAACAAAATTATCCGACCGATAACAGGCCATAACGTCGTAAGGTGTAACGGAAGCGATTCATTTAACTGGAGTTACCATGCTGACACTTGATGCCCGCAAAACCGCCCTGGTGGTGATTGATCTACAGGAAGGGATCCTTCCCTTTGCCGGTGGCCCGCACACCGCTGATGATGTCGTCAGCCGTGCCGCCCGTCTGGCGGAAAAATGCCGCGCCAGCGGCGCACCGGTTGTCATGGTGCGCGTTGGCTGGTCGGCCGATTTTGCCGAAGCGTTAAAACAGCCGGTTGACGCCCAGGCGCCCGCGCACGCCCTGCCGGAAAACTGGTGGACGTATCCGGTCTCGCTCGGCAAACGCGACAGCGATATCGAAGTGACCAAACGCCAGTGGGGCGCCTTCTATGGCACCGACCTTGAGCTGCAGCTGCGCCGCCGCGGTATCGACACCATTATCCTGTGCGGGATCTCCACCAACATTGGCGTGGAATCCACCGCCCGTAACGCCTGGGAGTTGGGCTTTAACCTGGTGATTGCCGAAGACGCATGTAGCGCGGCTTCTGCGGAACAACACCAGGGCAGCATGACCCATATTTTCCCGCGCATCGGTCGCGTGCGCAGCACGGATGAGATTTTAAGCGCGTTATGATGTATGTGGGCCTGCCCCAGTGGTCGCACCCGAAATGGGTGCGCCTTGGCATAACCAGCCTTGAAGAGTACGCCCGGCACTTTAACTGCGTGGAGGGCAACACCACGCTGTATGCCCTTCCCCGGGCAGAGATTGTCGAGCGCTGGCGGGATCAAACCACGGATGATTTCCGCTTCTGCTTTAAATTTCCGGCAACCATCTCCCATAACGCCGCCCTGCGTAACTGCGGTGATTTAACCGAAGAGTTTTTTGGCCGAATGTCGCCACTGGCAAACCGTATCGGCCAGTACTGGCTGCAGCTTCCCGCCACCTTTGGTCCGCGCGATCTGCCCGCGCTCTGGCCATTCCTTGATGGCCTGCCCCGGGACTTTACCTACGGCGTTGAAGTGAGACATCCTGAATTTTTTGCCAAAGGCGAGGTGGAAAAAGCACTCAACCGGGGATTGCATGAGCGCTCAGTCAACCGCGTCATCCTTGACAGTCGTCCTGTTCACAGCGCAATTGCGCATAACGAAGCCATTATTGATGCCCAGCGCAAGAAGCCCAAAGTCCCGGTCCACGCTATCGTAACCGCGCACAATCCGATGGTCCGGTTTATCGGCAGCGACAATATGCAGCAAAATCAGGAGATGTTCGCCGTCTGGCTGCACACGTTAGCGAAATGGGAACAGACCACCACGCCGTATCTCTTTTTACATACGCCGGATATCGCCCAGGCCCCCGAACTGGTCGATACGCTCTGGCAGGCCCTGCAAACCGCGGTTCCGTCGCTCGGCAGCGCGCCGTCCATCCCACAACAATCTTCTCTTTTCTGAGATCACGCCATATCATAGAGACGCCATCTGCCAAAACACAGGGAGTTTGTATGGTCAGCGCGTTGTATGCGGTGCTAGGTGCATTACTGCTGATTAAATTTTCATTTGATGTTGTGCGACTCAGAATGCAGTACCGCGTCTCATACGGCGACGGGGGGTTTTCCGAACTGCAAAGCGCTATCCGTATCCACGGCAACGCGGTTGAGTACATTCCGGTGGCACTCATTTTGCTGCTGTTTATGGAGATGAATGGCGCCGAAACCTGGATGGTACACATTTGTGGCCTGCTGCTGATTGCGGGTCGGTTAATGCATTATTACGGCTTTCACCACCGCTTATTCCGCTGGCGTCGTTCCGGCATGAGCGCGACATGGTGTTCGCTTTTGCTGATGGTGCTGGCTAACCTTTGGTATATGCCGTGGGAGTTGGTTTTCTCCTTCCGTTAGCGCACAATACGCCACTTTATTTTTCCCGGATTTTTACGTTATGTCAGATCGCGACACGCTTTTTTCCGCGCCTATCGCCAGCCTGGGCGACTGGACCTTCGATGAACGGGTAGCCGAAGTCTTCCCGGATATGATCCAGCGCTCTGTTCCCGGTTATTCCAATATTATCTCCATGATCGGCATGCTGGCTGAGCGCTTCGTTCAACCCGGCACGCAGGTGTATGACCTGGGCTGCTCGCTCGGCGCGGCAACGTTGTCGGTACGTCGTAACGTTCATCACGAAGGCTGTAAAATCATTGCCGTCGATAACTCCCCGGCGATGGTTGAACGCTGCCGTCGCCATATTGATGCCTGGAAAGCGGCAACTCCGGTCGAGGTCGTTGAAGGCGACATTCGTGACATCGAAATCCACAACGCCTCGATGGTCGTGCTGAATTTTACCCTGCAGTTCCTGGTGCCTGATGACCGCCAGCGGCTGCTGGACAAAATTTATCAGGGCCTTAACCCCGGTGGCGCGCTGGTGCTGTCTGAGAAATTCAGCTTTGAAGACGCGACCGTCGGCGAACTGCTGTTCAACATGCACCACGATTTCAAACGTGCAAACGGCTACAGCGAGCTGGAGATTAGCCAGAAACGCAGCATGCTGGAAAACGTGATGCTGACGGACTCTGTGGAAACCCATAAAGCGCGTCTGCGCCAGGCAGGCTTTGAGCACAGCGAACTGTGGTTCCAGTGCTTTAACTTTGGCTCCCTGGTGGCGCTGAAAGCTGAGGACGCGGCATGATTGAGTTCGGTAACTTCTATCAGCTGATTGCAAAAAACCATCTCTCCCACTGGCTGGAGACCCTGCCTGCGCAGATTGCCACCTGGCAGCGCGATCAGCAGCATGGGCTGTTGAAGCAGTGGTCAAATGCGGTGGAGTTTCTGCCGGAGCTAACGCCTCACCGTCTGGATCTGCTGCACAGCGTCACGGCAGAAAGCGCAGAGCCGCTGCCCGCCGGGCAGATTAATCGCATCGAAACGCTGATGCGTAACCTGATGCCATGGCGCAAGGGACCGTTTTCGCTCTACGGGGTGAATATTAATACTGAATGGCGCTCCGACTGGAAATGGGATCGCGTGCTGCCGCACCTCTCCGACCTGAGCGGGCGTACCATTCTGGACGTCGGCTGCGGTAGCGGTTACCACATGTGGCGCATGATTGGCGCGGGCGCGCATTTAGCCGTTGGCATCGACCCGATGCAGCTGTTCCTGTGCCAGTTCGAAGCCGTGCGTAAGCTGCTGGGTAACGACCAGCGCGCGCACCTGCTGCCGCTGGGCATTGAGCAACTGCCCGCGCTGAAAGCGTTTGATACCGTCTTCTCCATGGGCGTGCTTTACCACCGCCGTTCCCCGCTGGAGCATTTATGGCAGCTGAAAGATCAGCTGGTCAGCGGCGGCGAACTGGTGCTGGAAACGCTGGTGGTCGAAGGCGATGAAAATACCGTTCTGGTTCCCGGCGATCGTTACGCGCAAATGCGCAACGTCTACTTCATTCCTTCCGCGCTGGCGCTGAAAAACTGGCTGGAGAAGTGCGGGTTTGTGGATGTGCGCATCGCAGACGTCTGCGTGACCTCCATCGAGGAGCAACGCCGCACGGAGTGGATGGTGACCGAATCGCTGGAGCAGTTCCTTGACCCAACCGACCACAGCAAAACCGTTGAAGGCTATCCGGCGCCAATGCGTGCGGTGTTGATTGCCACGAAGCCGTAGCCTTTTAGCCGGGTAGCGGCTACGCCTTACCCGGCCTGGTCATCGCAGGTTTTCTCCAAAATATTTCAAGTTGCAGCAAGGCGGCAACGCAGCGAATCCCCAGGAGCTTACATCAGTAAGTGACTGGGGGGAGCGAGGCAGCCAACGCAGCTGCGGCTTGAAATATGAAGGAGAAAAAAAGGCCCCTGTGTAATTGGCAGGGGCCTGGTACAAGCAAGCATCATATTGGGCGACATGATGCGCGGTAAAAATCGGTACGTTGCTACACGTGATGACGTTCAATCAGCGATTTCATTTCCGCAACCGACTCTCCATCTACACCGTAGCGTGAGTACTCATCCGCTTCAGCATCCGTCGACATAGACAACCCTGTGTTGCGATAACGCATGGGCGACGGTATCCATTTCCCGGCAGAGCTGTGCAGCTCTTCCACCCCGGCGTTTAAAAACAGTTCCAGATTGCTGGCACGGACTCCCGCACCCGCCATTATTATTGGAACACCGGAATGTGCTTTTAGTTCCGTAATTAATTGCAGTCCTTTTTCAGCCGACGACTGCTGGCCCGATGTCAGCACACGCGCCACGCCAAGTTCCGCAAGGGTATCAAAGGCTTGCAATGGGTTTTTACACATATCGAACGCGCGATGAAATGTTACCGCCATGCCCTTCGCGGCCGCCATTACCTGGCGCATACGCGGTACATCGACGTTACCTTCTTCATTGAGCAGTCCCGTCACCAGCCCCGGAAAACCCAGATCGCGAACAAGGGCGATATCGTCAAGCATGGCATTGAACTCGCCTGCCGTGTAACAAAAATCACCGCCCCGAGGACGAATGATAGGGTGTACCGGAACGGTGACAGCCTGACGGGCAGACTTCAACACACCGTACGAGGGCGTTAACCCCCCTTCTTTCGGTGCCGCGCACAGTTCAATGCGGTCAGCCCCCCGCTGTTGCGCCGTCACGGCACACTCCACGCTGTAACAGCAAATCTCCAGCAGCGCCATCCACTCCTCCTTAAATTCCGCGCAATGCACCATCATGACACGCCACCCCCGGTCGGTCTTCGCGTGTCGTCACAACGCTTACTCTTCGCTGGCAACAATCTGTTCTATCGTCCAGGGATGGAACTTCACCGTCACCTGCCCGTCAGTCACGGCCAGCGTCGGGTTCGGTAAACGCTCGCGCTCGCCTTTTGGTGAACTCGTTTTCACAAAGATACCCGGCTTGCTCAACCCCTCATCAGACAGCAGCGCCAGCGCGCGCGCATTCAGCGTGTCGGGCTCGCCAGGCAGCACGATTTCGATGTGCTCCCAGCCTTCATGCGGGTAACGTTTTTCTCCCGGCCACGGGAGTTCAACAACGCTAAATTGCCAGTGCACTACGCAGACCGGCTCATACAGTTTAAACAGGCAGATAGGACGGCCGTTGATGATGTTCTCAGAGAGCAGTTCCCCGCACTGTTCAAACCCGCGACGCCAGCGCTCGGCGGTGGCGTTCTGATGACAGCGCAAGGAGATGTGATCGGCCTCAAGCGGCGCAATGTCCAGACCAAGACGGGTGGCAAGTTCTGTGAACGCCTGGGTGAAGCGCGGTAAATCTGCGGAAATATCATGCAGTTCGTCAATGGATTGCCAGTTCGCCATAAATCAGTCTCTTATCGTGTCGCAAAGCCGCTAATTTACTCTGTTGCCCCCTTTTGACCAACCGCGGAATGACGCTTTTTATCACTGCATGATTATGCATGCTTTCTTAGCCTGGATTCTGCGCAATCTTCGCCCCCCGCAGTGCTGACGCCAGAAGGCATTTGCAGTATACTCCCGCCCTCATTCTTTAACTGGCGCGGGTGGCAGTCAGCCCGCATCAAAAACGTAAGGTATCCAGGTGAATATTCAGGCTCTTCTCTCAGAAAAAGTCAGTCAGGCACTGATTGCCGCAGGTGCGCCTGCGGATTGCGAACCGCAGGTTCGTCAGTCAGCGAAAGTACAGTTTGGCGACTATCAGGCTAATGGCGTGATGGCAGTGGCTAAAAAACTGGGCATGCCGCCGCGACAACTGGCTGAGCAGGTGCTGACTCATCTGGATCTCACCGGCATTGCCAGCAAAACCGAAATTGCTGGCCCGGGCTTTATCAACATTTTCCTTGAGCCGGCCTTCCTGGCAAGCCACGTTGACGCAGCGCTGAAATCTGACCGTCTGGGCGTAACCCAGCCAGAGCCACAGACCGTGGTGATTGACTACTCCGCGCCAAACGTCGCGAAAGAGATGCACGTTGGCCACCTGCGCTCCACCATCATCGGTGACGCGGCAGTACGCACCCTTGAGTTCCTCGGTCACAAGGTGATCCGCGCGAACCACGTGGGCGACTGGGGTACCCAATTCGGTATGCTGATTGCTTACCTGGAAAAACAGCAGCAGGAAAACGCGGGTGAAATGGCGCTGGCGGACCTGGAAGGGTTCTACCGTGAAGCCAAAAAACACTACGACGAAGATGAAGCCTTCGCCGAGCGCGCGCGTAGCTATGTGGTGAAACTGCAGGGCGGCGACCCGTACTTCCTGGAGATGTGGCGCAAGCTGGTGGACATCACCATGTCCCAGAACCAGCTCACCTATAACCGTCTGAACGTCACCCTGACCCGCGACGACGTGATGGGTGAAAGCCTCTATAACCCAATGCTGCCGGGCATTGTGGCCGACCTGAAGGCCAAACATCTGGCGGTTGAGAGCGAAGGCGCAACGGTCGTATTCCTTGATGAGTACAAAAACAAGGAAGGCGAACCGATGGGCGTGATCATCCAGAAAAAGGATGGCGGCTACCTCTACACCACCACCGATATCGCCTGTGCGAAGTACCGTTACGAAACGCTGCATGCTGACCGCGTGCTGTACTACATCGACTCCCGTCAGCACCAGCACCTGATGCAGGCGTGGACTATCGTGCGTAAAGCCGGTTATGTTCCCGATTGCGTGCCGCTGGAACACCACATGTTCGGCATGATGCTGGGTAAAGACGGCAAGCCGTTCAAAACCCGTGCGGGCGGTACGGTGAAGCTGTCCGACCTGCTGGACGAAGCGCTGGAACGCGCCCGTCGCCTGGTGGCAGAGAAGAACCCGGATATGCCGGCCGAGGAGCTGGAAAAACTGGCGAACGCCGTGGGTATCGGTGCGGTGAAATACGCGGATCTCTCCAAGAACCGTACCACCGACTATATCTTCGACTGGGACAACATGCTGGCGTTTGAAGGTAACACCGCGCCGTACATGCAGTATGCCTACACCCGCGTGCTCTCGGTGTTCCGTAAAGCGAATATCGATGAAAGCGTGCTGGCGAATGCGACCGTCACCATTACCGAAGATCGCGAAGCCCAGCTGGCGGCCCGTCTGCTGCAGTTTGAAGAGACGCTGTCCGTGGTTGCGCGCGACGGTACGCCGCACGTGATGTGTGCTTACCTGTACGATCTGGCCGGTCTGTTCTCCGGCTTCTACGAGCACTGCCCTATTCTGTCTGCGGAAAATGAATCGGTCCGCAACAGCCGCCTGAAGCTGGCGCAGCTGACGGCGAAGACCCTGAAGCTGGGTCTGGATACCCTGGGTATCGAAACCGTAGAACGTATGTAATACAAAAAACCCGGCCATCATCGCCGGGTTTTTTTATGATCAGAAGTACTTCCGCAAATACTCCGTCAAACAGAGGATTGCCATTGCCTGACCGTACGGCATCGACGTCAGCGGGATCTGGCGGTAAAACTCCAGATCGCTCCCCATCCCGGTTCCGAACGACGTTTGCAGCAGTTCCCCTTCCGGCGAGATGTTTTTCACAATCCCTCTGATGGCTTTCTCCGCGACATCAGCGTATTCCGCCGCCACATAGCGTTTACGCACGGCCTTAAGAATACCGTAGGCAAAGCCTGCCGTGGCCGACGCCTCCAGGTATGAGTCTGGGTCGTCGAGCAGCGTATGCCACAGACCACTGTCGTCCTGACATGTCGCCAGCGCGGCAATCTGCGCATTGAGAACCTGCGTCAGATAACGGCGCACGGCGTTGTTTTCCGGCAGATCAACCAGTTCGAGAAAGTCCGGGATCACGATGGTGAGCCAGCTGTTGCCACGCGCCCAGCGGGCATGGGCAAAGTTATGGTTGCCGTCATAGTTCCAGCCGTGGAACCACAGCCCGGTCTCCCGGTCCATCAGGTTCTGCACGTGCAGCAGGAACTGGTACACCGCCTCCTCTACGTATTCCGGTTTGTTCAGCAGCTTGCCAATTTTGGCCAGCGGCAGGACCGTCATCATCAGCGTGTCATCCCACATCTGCTGCGCGTTCTCTTCCGCCAGGGTAATGTGCTGCATGCCGCCGTGTTCGGTACGCGGCATCTCATGCATCGCCCACTCCGCCCAGCTCTCCAGCCACGGCAGCCAGGCCGGATTTCGGGTCTCTTCATAGCGGTACGCCAGCGTCAGGAACGGCGACATGGTATTCACGTTTTTGGTGGTTGCCCCTTCCGCAAAACGGTCCGCAAACCAGCTGTCGATAATGTCGCGCATTACGTCGTCACCGGTCTGGCAGTAGTACTGCCAGATACCGTACAACCCGACGCCGTGCGTCCACTCCCACCCTGCCCAGCCTTTGGTATCTATGACGCGCCCGTCGTCCAGCCGCAGCAAAAATTCACCCGTTTTGTCGTGGATATTGACCAGGTTATGCGTCACCTTCTGAATCAGCGATTTCAGCTCGTCCCTGGCGATAAAACGCTCTGGCTGACGCAGCAAGGGGCTATGTTTGACAGGCCAAACTTTCATCATCTTAACCTCTGTTGTATGTCGAATTCAGTACCGCACGTCCCTTCAGCGAAGGAGCTGCTGGTTTATTGCGATTGAGATAACCAATGTTGTTATTCCCCCACAAGGATTCGAACGGCATACCGGCCAGCATTTCTACGGTGGCGCGGGCATGCGGGCTGGCCGCTTCAGGCATGGCGCGGCCCGATTCGCGCATTTTCGCGGTCTCTTCGCGCAGCGTGCTGTGGGTTTGTAGATTGAGCCTGAAGCGCAGGGAAACCAGGAAACCGCAGAACAGCACCAGGAGGGTTCCCACGCTCAAAATCAGCAGAATGGTGTGGCTGACTTCAGCAGGCTGGGTTTTCTGACCGCTGACAAAGCCGGACATCTGCATCACGATGCCCACCAGCATTACCGCACCGGCCTGAGACGCTTTTCGGGTCAGTGTCATGATGCCAGCGAAGATGCCCTCACGACGCTGGCCGGTGATCACTTCGTCCACGTCAGCAATGTAGGTATAGGTGTTCCACGGCACATAGTTGATACCGCCGCGACCAAGACCGGCAACCGCGGAGATAAGCAGCAGCAAAGCGTAAACGTCGCTCAGCCCGGCGTAATACAGCACGGCGTAAGAGAGAGAGGCCAGGCCAAACAGCACCACCACCATGCGGTAAGACGGCGCAGGCCCAAAGCGAATGCACAGCGGGATCATCCCAATCACGGCAAGAAACTGGAAAATGGCCATCGTGCCCAGCAGGTTCGACGCCATAGACGCCTCCTGCATCAGCACAAACACCACGTAATAGGTAAAGACGGCGTTGAAGACGTCCTGCGCAATGTAGCCGCCAAGGTACATGCCCAGGTGCTGACGGAAAATCTTGATGCGCAGCGTCGAGCTTAACTCCACAAACAGGCGATTCAGGCTCTGGCCCAGGGTCAGTTTTTTCTTCTCTTCTTCCGCGCGCAGGGCCGCTTCGGACCACTCCTCGCGCGGGCGCTCCCAGGTGAAGAACCAGACAAAGGTCAGCATCAGCGCGCACAGCACGGAGAAGACCAGGCTTGCGTAGAAGAATGAAATCGCGTTGTCTTTACCAAAGTGGGTCAGCAGGATCCCCGGCAGGAACGAAGCCAGGATAGCGGACATCTGCGCCATCGAAATACGCGCACCGGAGAATTTCGTTTTCTGTTTAAAGTCATCGGTCATCTCCGGGACCAGCGTTTCATACGGCACCAGAATCATGGTGTAGACGATATCGAAGACCAGATAGGTCAGCAGGTAGTACCAGAAATTCATCTCCCCAACCCACATCAGGGAGTAGCTGAAGACGCAGGGAATGCCGAGCAGAATAAAGAATTTGCGACGGCCAAAGCGTTTGCCCAGCCAGGTGGTGCCAAAGTTATCGGTTAAAAAGCCCATCAGCGGGCTGACCACCGCGTCCAGCACCCTTGCAGCAGCAAAAATAAAGGTCGCTTCAATCGGTGTGAGTCCACAGAAGGTCGTATAAAAATACAAAAGCCAGGCCGCCGTCAGCGCGGTCGTTCCCGCGCCGAGGAAATCCCCTGCCCCGTATGCAAGATAGTTTGCGAGTCCAATTTTTCGTGTTTTCATTGCCGTCAACCCTAATCAGTTTTAGGAGACCCCCTGTAAGCAAACCTCGTCCGGGAGTTTTTACACGGCTACAGTAGAATTAACGCACTGTAGAAACCTTTCTGTTTCTGCCATCACACCGCAAAGGCTGGCAAAAATGCAAAGAGTGTCATTACGTGCATCACTGATTTATAAAACAGCGTTTCTATTACTTCAAAAGGTGAGGTCATTTTTGCGAGCCCGCTATCATAAACGTTGATAACGGGCGTTGAGGCAGGCAACTAGCGGTAGTTAACGATAACGGAATTACTCTGCACCTTGAGCGCCGGGATCAACCGCCCGCCGCCCGGCACTTCCCAGATAAAGCGTAAAGGTTCTACCGCAGGTACGCCGTTAAACGCCTGGGTAGTGCCGCTCTCTCCGTCGATTTCCGTGCAACGGCTCTGGGAGCACAGACGCACCTGCAGCCCGGCAGGCGTCGGGCCAATCAGCGAATAGTTCCACACCACCAGGCTCATCTGACCGGACACCGGTTCAGAAGGCGCCAGCGGGCGCGACGACATCGCCACGCCACGGTTGCTGAGGGTCACGCCGATGCTGCTGGCCTGCCAGCTCCCTTCGCCCGCGGCCTGCGCCACCAGCGGGAAGAGTAATAGCCCTAACCACTTACGCATTATTTACCTCCAATCGTCGCCGTCATACGAATATGGCGATTATCAGACAGCTCCAGATTCGACAGCACCACCAGCTGGTTCAGGCTACGGCGCAGGAAGCGTGACAGCAGCGGACGCAGCGCATGGTTTACCAGTAGCACCGGCGGTGCCCCCAGCATCTCCTGACGCGCCAGCGCCTCCTGTGTTTGCGCCAGCAGACGGTCAGCCAGACCCGGCTCCAGCCCGCCACCGCCCTGCAGGGCCTGCAGCAGCAGACGTTCCAGCGGCGTATCCAGGCCAATCACCTGCACTTCGCCGGTGCCCGGGAACCACTGCTGGGTGATCGCGCGGCCCAGCGCCACGCGCACCACCGCCGTCAGCTCATGCGGATCGCTTTGCAGCGGTGCATGCTCGGCGAGGGTTTCCAGAATGGTGCGCATATCGCGGATCGGCACTTTTTCATCAAGCAGGTTTTGCAGCACCTTATGCAGCGTGGTCAACGTCAGCACACCCGGCACCAGATCCTCCGTCAGCTTCGGCATCTCCTGGCTCACACGGTCGAGTAACTGCTGTGCTTCCTGACGGCCAAACAGCTCTGCTGAGAACTGTCCAATCAGGTGGTTAAGATGGGTCGCCACCACGGTACTGGCCTCCACCACGGTATACCCCTGAATTTGTGCCTGCTCTTTGAGCGCGCTTTCAATCCAGATAGCGGCCAGACCAAACGCGGGATCGATGGTCTGTTCACCCGGCAGCGTACCGGCGGCTGTGCCCGGGTTAATCGCCAGCCAGCGGCCTGGATACGCATCACCGCTGCCAATCTCAACCCCTTTCATCAGAATACGGTAGCGGGCAGGCGGAAGATCCATGTTGTCGCGGATGTGCACAACCGGCGGCAGGAAGCCCATATCCTGGGCGAATTTTTTCCGGATACTGCGGATGCGGCCAAGCAGTTCGCCATCCTGCTGGAAATCGACCATCGGGATCAGACGGTAACCCACTTCCATCCCCAGCGAATCTTCCAGCTGAACGTCGTTCCAGGTGGCTTCCACGGCCTGCGTGTTCTCCGGCATTTTTACCGGTACAGGTTCTGCCGCGGGTTTCATTTCACGGCCACGCATCCACCAGGCAAGACCCAGCAGTGCTGCCGTGAACAGCAGGAAAACCAGGTTCGGCATGCCCGGCACCAGGCCGAGCAGACCCAGCACCGCCGCCGCCAGCAGCATGACGCGCGGGTTGCTGAACAGCTGGCCAACCATCTGCTCGCCAACGTCCTGATCGGTACTGACGCGGGTAACAATAACGCCCGCGGCGGTAGAAATGACCAGCGCCGGGATCTGGGCAACCAGACCGTCACCAATGGTCAGCAGCGTATAGCTTTCAGCCGCCTGGCCCATGCCCATGCCATGCTGCAGCACCCCAACAAGCAGGCCGCCCACCACGTTAATCACCATGATGAGAATGCCCGCGATGGCGTCACCGCGCACAAACTTACTCGCACCGTCCATTGAGCCGTAGAAGTCCGCTTCCTGGGTCACTTCCGCACGGCGTTTTTTCGCTTCATCTTCCGCGATAAGCCCGGCGTTAAGGTCGGCGTCGATCGCCATCTGCTTACCCGGCATCCCGTCCAGCACAAAGCGCGCACCCACTTCCGCAATACGCCCTGCACCTTTGGTGATAACCATAAAGTTGATAATAACGAGAATGACAAACACCACGATGCCGATGGCAAAGTTACCGCCCACGAGGAAGTGGCCAAAGGCCTCAACCACTTTACCCGCGGCTGCCGCGCCGGTGTGGCCTTCCATCAGGATGATACGCGTGGACGCCACGTTCAGCGCCAGTCGTAACAGGGTGGTAAACAGCAGGATGGTCGGGAACGCCGCAAACTCAAGGGTACGCTGGGTGAACATCGCCACCAGCAGCACCATGATGGACAACGCAATGTTGAAAGTGAAAAGCAGGTCGAGGATGAATGCCGGCAGCGGCAAAACCATCATCGACAGGATTAGCAGGATGAGGATCGGCCCGGCAAGGATCTGCCATTGGGTCGATTTCAGGTTGCCGGGCAGGCGCAACATTGCCACCAGATTAGCCATCAGTGTCCTTCTCGTTCATAAAATCCAGCGCAGCAGGCACCGGAAGGTTCTCAGGTTTGACAGGTCGTTGACCGCCAGCCAGACGCCAGCGTTTCAACTGCCATACCCAGGCCAGCACTTCCGCCACGGCGGCGTAGAGTTGTCCTGGGATCTGTTGTCCAATTTCCGCGTGGCGGTACAACGCACGCGCCAGCGGCGGCGCTTCCAGTATTGGCACCCGGTTTTCCGTGCCAATCTCGCGGATGCGCAGGGCGATTAAGCCCGCCCCCTTCGCCACCACTTTCGGCGCGCTCATTTTGTTTTCGTCGTACTGCAGCGCAACGGAATAGTGGGTCGGGTTGGTGACAATAACGTCGGCTTTCGGTACATCTTCCATCATCCGTCGACGGGCGGCGGCGCGCTGCATCTGGCGGATACGCCCTTTCACGTGCGGGTCACCTTCCATCTGCTTATATTCATCACGGATATCCTGACGGGACATGCGCAGTTTTTTGAAGTGGCTGTACAGCTGGAAGATGACGTCGAACCCCACCATCGGAATAATGCTAAGGACCACCAGCAGCGCGCAGAGTCCGACCAGATTCAGCGCATTGCTCATCGCGGTCAGAGGCGACTCGCTGATAAGCCGCATCATTTCCGGCCAGTTGTGCCACAGGTAAAACCCCGCGGCACTGCCCATCAGCGCCGCTTTGAGGATGGCTTTAAGCAGTTCTGCCCCGGTCTGTGCGGAGAACATTTTCGCGATGCCGGACAGCGGGTTCAGTTTGGAAAATTTTGGTTGCAGCGATTTGGTGCTAAAGACCAGACCACCAAGCATCACCGGCGAGATCAGCGCGACCAGCACCACCCCGGTAATCAGGGGCAGCAGTGCGACCATGGCCCCTTTAATAAGCTGAATAATCTGGCTGAGGATAAGGTTTGGGTCGTTGACCATACTGTGGTCGAAACGTAATCCGGCAGAAAGCATCCCCGCCAGTTTTCGGGCGAGCGACTCCCCACCCCACCAGATGATGCACACACCCACAATAAGGATCAGCAGGGATGTCAGCTCTCGGGATCGGGGGATCTGCCCTTCCTCACGCGCTTTTTCAAGTCGGTGGGGTGTGGGGGCTTCTGTTTTGTCGTCGTTCTCTTCTGCCACAGTGCATGCTCAGCCCATTACGTCACGGGTATCATGCCAGCGCAGAGGAAATCCAATGGCGGGAAAAGCCCGTTTATTCGGGCTCTTTTCGGTGATTCTGCGTTAACCGCCTCAGGCGCATGCACACCTGAGGCGGAAAGGCGTATCAGAAACCGAGGCTGTCCAGCAGGTCGTCTACCTGATCCTGGCTTGCCACAACGCCCGCTTTGGTGGCGTCGAGCTGTGGGCCATTGAGCAGGCTTTCGTTCTCGCGTTTCGGACGTGCAGCCGGTTCCGGGATGTTCTCCAGCAGCACCATCAGCAGCTGACGTTCAATCTCCTGAATCACATCCATCATGCGCTTGATCACCTGACCGGTCAGGTCCTGGAAATCCTGCGCCATCATGATGTCCAGCAACTGAGCGTTGGTGAAGCTGGTGTGGCCCGGTACATCGCCCAGGAACTGACGGGTATCCGTCACCAGCTCGCGGGCATCCGCCAGCTCGATAGGATTCTCAAACCACTCATCCCAGCGTTTGGTCAGCGCTTTTGCGCCCTTTTCCATCGCATCCTGGTGCGGTTGTGACGCTTCAACGCTGTTCAGCGCACGTTCAGCCGCTTGCGCGGTCATCTGCACAACGTAGTCCAGACGGTCACGCGCGTCAGGAATCGCTTCCGCCGCTTCTGCGATTGCCTGGTCCAGCCCCAGTTCACGCAGGCTGTCACGCAGCATGCGTGTCAGGCTGCCGATGCGGGCAATGATATCGCTGGGCGAATGTTCTTCAACGGGTTTCATAGCAGGTTGCATCATAACCAACACCTCACATGCCGAGTTTCTCGAAGATCTTACCGAGCTTCTCTTCCAGGGTCGCCGCGGTGAATGGCTTCACCACATAGCCGCTTGCGCCAGCCTGTGCAGCGGCAATGATGTTCTCTTTTTTCGCTTCTGCGGTCACCATCAGCACTGGCATAGAGGCCATGCCTGCATCCGCGCGGATGGTTTTCAGCAGTTCCAGACCATCCATGTTCGGCATGTTCCAGTCAGAGATAACAAAACCAAACCCGCCCGCCTGCAGTTTGTTCAGCGCATCCACGCCGTCTTCTGCTTCTTCAACGTTGTTGAAGCCCAGCTCTTTCAGCAGGTTACGCACAATGCGACGCATGGTGGAAAAGTCATCCACAACCAAAAACTTAAGCTCTTTATCCGCCATAAAATAATACTCCTGAGTCAAATACGTATTGCCTGTCCGGCACTGATTTTCGCCAGCATCTGCTGGCTTACCTGGCTAAGATCGACCACTTCGCTCACGCCACCCATATTGATGGCCTCGCGCGGCATGCCGAACACCACACAACTTGCTTCATTCTGCGCAATCGTCCAGGCGCCAGCCTGGTGCATTGCAAGCATTCCGGCGGCACCATCGTTGCCCATCCCCGTCAGGATCACCCCAACGGCGTTGCGCCCCGCATGTTTCGCCACCGAATGAAACAGCACATCCACCGACGGACGGTGCCGGTTTACCGGCGGCCCGTCATGAATTTTGATTTGATAGTTAGCGCCGCTGCGCGCCAGCTCCATATGCTTATCGCCCGGCGCGATGTAAGCATGACCCGGGAGCACACGTTCGCCATCTTCCGCCTCTTTCACGCTGATCTGGCACAGCTTGTTCAGACGCTCCGCGAACGAGCGGGTAAAGCCTGGCGGCATATGTTGAGTAATCAGAATACCCGGACTGGAAAGCGGCAATGGCTGGAGTACATGGCGAATTGCCTCTGTTCCTCCGGTTGATGCGCCAATCACCAGCAGTTTTTCCGAGCTGAGTAACGGACCCGCCTTCAGGGTTGCCGGGGCAGCCGTTGGCTTATGGGCCGCGAGCTTCGCGCGCGAGGCGGTGCGGATCTTCTCAGCGATCATTTCGCTGTAGGCCAGCATGCCTTCACGAATGCCAAGCTGGGGTTTGGTGACGAAATCCACCGCCCCCAGCTCCAGCGCGCGCAGCGTAATTTCCGAGCCTTTGCCAGTCAGCGATGAGACCATCACCACCGGCATTGGACGCAGACGCATCAACTTTTCCAGAAAATCAATGCCATCCATGCGCGGCATCTCGACATCCAGCGTCAGCACGTCGGGGTTATATTTTTTAATTAAATCCCGCGCTACCAGCGGATCCGGCGCGGTAGCGACCATCTCCATGTCGCTGTGGCTATTGATAATTTCAGTCATGATCTGGCGCATCAGCGCCGAATCATCGACAGACAATACCCTGATTTTACTCATGCTTTTTCCTTACTCAGCGCATATACCGTTTGCCCACGCAGGCTAAACTCACGCACGAGGTTGCTGAAGTTTTCCGAGTGCCCGGCAAACAGTAAACCGTCAGGCTTGAGCAACGGAACAAACCGACGCAGAATGTCCTGTTGCGTCGTTTTATCAAAATAGATCATGACGTTACGGCAAAAAATGGCGTCGAAAGGCCCCGGCACGTTGTACTGCTTATCCAGCAGGTTAACCGGTGCAAACTCCACGCAGTTCGCCAGCTCCTGGCGCACGCGCACCAGCCCTTCATGCGGGCCGGTACCGCGCATGAAGTAACGCTGAAGCTGCTGAGGCGACAACGTCTTCAGCTCATCCTGGCGATAGACGCCGTTACGCGCCTTCTCCAGCACTTCGGTGTCGATATCGCTGGCGTACACTTTCCAGCGACCCGGCGCCATTCCCAGGGTATCGGCAAGGGTGATCGCCAGCGAGTAAGGCTCTTCCCCGGTCGAGGCCGCCGCACTCCAGACGCGATACTCCCCGGTGCGACGGCGGGCGTGCTCTGCCAGTACCGGGAAGTGATGAGCTTCGCGGAAAAAGGCCGTCAGGTTAGTGGTTAAAGAGTTAATAAAAGCCTGCCACTCGGCGCTGTTCTGGTTCGCTTCGAGCATGCTCAGGTAGCGACCAAAATCATCCAGCCCCAGCGTACGCAGGCGCCGCACCAGACGGTTGTAGACCATGTCTCGCTTATGGTCAGCAAGCACGATCCCCGCACGCTGGTAAATTAACTGACATATCCGACGAAAATGCGCGTCGGACAGCGCGAGGCGCTGTGTCATCTGCAACAATAATGACGTTTGCCCTGGAGGCATTGGTGATGTCATAGCGCCTTCTTAATTACATTCAGGATACAACTGGCACGGCCTGCGACCGCCCGACTTCTGTTACTGCTTCAACGTGCTCTTTGACATTAAATACCGCGACCAGCCCGGTCAGATGATCCGCCTGACTGGCCAGCTGATCGGTTGCCGCTGCCGCTTCCTCCACTAACGAGGCATTCTGCTGCGTGACCTGATCCATCTGGCTTACCGCCTGGGCCACCTGCTCAATCCCGCGACGCTGCTCATCAGACGCCGAGGCAATTTCGCCCATGATGTCGTTCACCCGCGTAACGGAGGTGACAATCTCGTGCATGGTTTTCGCCGCCGTATCCACCAGCGCGGAGCCTTGCTGGACGCGGGAGACAGACTCTTCAATCAGCCCTTTGATCTCTTTCGCCGCGTTGGCGCTGCGGCTCGCCAGGTTACGGACTTCACCCGCCACCACCGCAAACCCGCGCCCCTGCTCACCCGCACGCGCCGCTTCCACAGCCGCGTTCAGCGCCAGAATGTTGGTCTGGAACGCAATGCCATCAATCACGCTGATGATGTCGCCAATTTTCTGCGAACTGGCAGCAATATCCTGCATGGTGCTGGCCACATGAGACGCCTGGTCGCCCCCCTTCTTCGCCGTCATCGCCGCCTGTTTTGACAGGTCTGACGCCTGGCGCGCGTTGTCGGCGTTCTGGCTTACCGTCGCAGTCAGCTGTTCCATGCTGGCCGCCGTTTGCGCCAGCGAGGCCGCCTGTTGCTCGGTGCGGGAAGAGAGATCGTTATTGCCTGCCGCAATCTCTGAGATCCCGGTGTGCATGGCATAGCTGCCCTGGCGCACATCGGAGACCGTTTCCCGTAGCGATCCTTGCATCGCCTTCAGGCTGGCAAAGATCGCCGAAATTTCGTTTTTGCCATACACCGCCACCGGACGCGCCAGATCCCCCTTCGCAATGCTGTCGAAGTGGCTGCTGATAATCGCCAGCGGCTGAACAATCATCTTGCGCGACCAGAGCAGCGCGGCACCGGTCAGCAGTGCCGCCAGAATCACCACCACGGTAAAAATCACGCCGGACATGTGGTAGCTCATGCGGCTGCTTTCCCCTGCGCGCTGCACAAACTGGTTAATGTCCTGCTGCCAGGCGTTAAAGCTGTCATCAAACGCCGCCTGTGAGGCCTGCACCGGCGCGCTCATAAAGTCCGAGAGCTGGTTGTTCTCAAGCCAGGTCGCCTGGTGATCCAGATCGCTGTGCCACTGCTCAAAGTTCTTCTTCATGGCAGCTTTCAGCGCTTTCCCTTTTTCGCTGACGTCCTCCTGCGCGGTGAACGTTTTGAACTGCGCGTCGGCCTGCTTAAGGCTGTTGCGCGCCGTCGCCATCAGCGCCTTGATATCATCTGGCGGATAACTCAGCGCGGTTAAGGTTCCCGCCTTGTTCAGCGCAGTGCTTGCCTGCAACAGCACGGCACGCGTTTGTGCCAGTGCGGAGCGCTGCTGATTACTCGCCTCAACTTCCTGCAAATTCTGATAGCCATCGCGAAACGCCCAAAAAGACAACCCGTTACTGCCAACCTGCAACACACCGCAAAGGATCAGAATCAAAAACAGTGTGGTCGAGATACGAATACGATTTAACATCCACGCTCCCATCAAGCGGCAAGCAGCCGCGGTTTAAATGTCAGTCAAAATGTTTCCCAGTTTTCATCATGTCCGGTCGTCGCGGCGCGGGTACGCGTGGCCGCCGGCTCAGCGGCTGGCGCACGATACGTGGCTTGCGGGGTGACCGTATTTCCAGCGAGTGAAGCGAGACGAAACGCCGAGACGGCCATCTTCAGACGGCTCGCCTGGTCTTCCAGCGCAGCGGCCGCCGCGGCGGACTCCTGCACCAGAGCGGCGTTTTGCTGTGTCACGCGATCCATTTCCGATACCGCCAGGGCAACCTGGTCGATACCACGACTCTGCTCATCAGAGGCAGAGGCGATTTCACCCATGATGTCCGTTACGCGGGTAACGGCATTCACGATGTCATTCATGGTCTCCCCTGCGCTTTCCACCAGCACGGAGCCGGTATCGACGCGGGAAACCGAGTCTTCAATCAGGGCTTTAATCTCTTTCGCCGCGTTAGCGCTGCGGCTGGCGAGATTACGCACTTCACCGGCCACCACCGCAAACCCGCGCCCCTGTTCACCCGCACGCGCGGCCTCAACGGCGGCGTTCAGCGCCAGGATATTGGTCTGGAAGGCAATGCCGTCGATCACGCTGATGATGTCAGCGATTTTCTTCGAACTGTCGGCAATTTCATGCATGGTTTTCACCACACCATCCACCACCCGACCGCCACGCTGCGCCGTTTCAGACGCGCTTTCTGCCAGCTGAGAAGCCTGACGCGCGTTATCCGCGTTCTGCTTCACGGTGGCGGTGAGCTGTTCCATGCTGGCCGCGGTCTCTTCCAGCGCGGAGGCCTGTTGTTCGGTACGGGAAGAGAGATCGTTATTGCCCATCGCAATTTCGCTGGTGCCGGTATAGATGGCATCCGTGCCGCTACGCACGTTGGCAACGGTATCGATAAGCGAACGCTGCATATGGTCTACGCTGTTAGCCAGTTCGGTGATTTCATTCCGCCCGGAGACGGTCAGCGTTTTGGTCAAATCGCCGCTCGCAATCTCGCGGATATGGGCAATGACGCGACCCAGTGGGTTCAGCAGGCTATGGCGAATGCCGTACCATACCGCGATCAGCACAATGGCCAGCGCCAGCGCCATCACCGCCATCTGCCATTTGGCAAAGCGGTAATCATTCTGGCTTTCCGTAAAGGCCGAGTGGTAGAGATCTGCGCTGGCTTTGGCGTATTCACTCAGCGCCGCGCCGAGCGCGTTTTGCATTCCTTGTGTCGGCTGGGCGAAATAGGCGTCCATGTTGCCGCTCTCCAGGAACTGGATAAGCTCCGTCAGACCGGCATAGTAGGCGTTATATTTTTCGTCGATATTCTGGCTCACCTGCTCCATGGCAGGCTGCGGGGCGATCTTCTTAAAGGCGTCGTAATGCTTTGCGGCATCCGCAAGGGTTGCGCGGGCATTTTTCAGCAGATCGGTTTTTGCGCTGCTCTGCTGGTTATTGGGATCCATCATCATGCGGGCGGAGGAGCGGCTCAGGTTGATACGCGTTTGCAGCATCAAATCCCACGTTGACGTGAGTTCACTCTGCTGCAGGCGCAGATCGTTTGAGGCGGCGAAACTGTCCTGATTCTGTTTTAACGACGAGAAAAAAAGCCCACCGGAGATAAGCTGAAGTAGTGCGAAAATGACCAGCACCATCATGAGCATTGTGACAACACGGATACGGTTCAACATACAACACCTTCTCATAGATTTATTAACGGTGTTATCGGCACAGGCCACAGGAACTTTACATTTGCGAAAGGGAAAAGCGCGGGGGTTAGAACGCCACGTCAACAATCAGCGTATCGGTATAGGTTCCGGCGGGGAGTGTGACCTGCCCGGTCAGGACTTTGGCGGTGTAATTGTAGGTACGCAGTAATCCGTCGGTACTGACCTGGGACGACGTCGCACTGGTCCAGCGTTCGGTGCCGCTGCTGCCCCAGCGGTTGGTGGTGGCTTCTTTATAGATGTCGTAACTCATGTAGTTACTGCCGCTCACCATGCGACGAACGTTGTTCAGCGCATTGGCACCATTGTTAATCCCTATGGTATAGGTACTGCCTTTGGTGCAGGTGACGGCGATGGCCTGCGAGACGGTGGGAAAACTTTGTACCAGCGGCGCGCTGTTGAAATTCACGTCCGGCGTGGTCATGGTGCTGCAATCGTTAGTGACGGTCATGTTGAGAAGGATCGTGGTGGTGGCCGTGCCGGTTTGCGGCGTCAGGCAAAGTCCGGCAGCGCCAACGGCACAGACGTTGTAATTGATGCTGAATGTCAGCAGCACCTGATACGGCCCGGCCGAGACGTTCTGCCCCGGCACCGTACGGAAATAGAGCGGAATGTTGTAGCGCTTCGACCCCAGCAGCCCGAGCAGCGTGTTCCCGCTCCAGGTATAGGCATTACCGATCTGCACTTCGCTGCTACCGCCACAGCCGGAGGCAGCGCACAGGCGCGTGGGTATGACATCGGTAATAGCCGCATTGTCCGTGCGCTTCAGGGTGGCGCGACTGTTGGCGAATATCGATGCCGAGGTGTAAGTCAGCGCCACCGAGTCGTTGGTAAGCAGGTTGAGGACCGTATCGCAGGCCACCACCAGCGTACCGGTGGTTTCCACTTCCCCGGTTCCGCTCAGCGCGAACGAGGTCACGCTGCCAAACGACGCATTCACCGTACTGACGGTGCAGGCCGCGCCGCTGGCACCGGAGAAGAGCAGCAAAATCACCAGCAGATAACGCGTCACCGTGCCTCCCGACATACCAGCGGCCCGTAGGTTTGCAGCCTGTGTTCCGGGTTCGCGCCAACGGTCAGCGTCGCCTGGCACCGTTTGCCCGTCGGGGTGATCACCTCCAGCGAATTGACGTCGCTAAGATTTTCCAGCCAGGCGATCCCGTCATAACCCACCACCGCGTTGCTGCGTGAGGCACGTCTGACCTGGCTGCCCACCGGAATGGCCTGTCCCTCGGCATCATGCAGAATGACGCTTGCCACCCGCTCCTGCTCCATCGGGAAGTCCACCAGATAACCGCTGTGGCGGCGGATCGCAATCCGGCGTTCGGTCTCTTTCAGACGCGTATCGGCAGGCAGATTGAGGGTGTCAATGCGGTAACTGGCCGGGTAATAGGCCGACACGCCGCTCACCAGCAGATAGCCGTTGCGATTCGTTTTGCCGACCGGCTGATTCTCGTAGCTGACGGGTACATCCGGTTGACCATCGGTGCTGATCACCACAAAGGCGTCGTTGATTTTATTCGCCGCAAACAGCTCGCCGTCCATCAGCACAATGGAGCCCAGCGCCTCGCTCCACCAGGTCATCATGTCCTTTTCACCGTAGGCCCCGCCCTGCACTTCGATATTATTGTTACGCCAGCCCAAGGTTCCCTGCTGATAATTGTTCGCCCGCGACTGATGCGCCCATGCCATGTTCCAGCTTAACCCGCCATCGGAAGGCATGGAGTGGTTGTAGTTGATGCGCTGCGTGCTGCCTGCCTCCGGCGTGTTTTCGAAGGTGACTGCGGCGCTGTCCCGTTCCCCAAGCGGGACCTGTAACGAGAGTGCAACCGTCCAGTCCCCCCGCTGCTGGTCACGGCTTGCGGCGAGGTAAAGACTGCTCGCGCCCCACAGGTTGCGGCTCCATGAGAGGTTAAGCAGTTCTGTTTTCTGGCTGTCAAAACTCTCCACACCGATCCAGGCGGCCCCG
The DNA here is from genome assembly GCF_000710795.1 of Enterobacter sp. T1-1. Lineage (NCBI taxonomy): Bacteria > Pseudomonadati > Pseudomonadota > Gammaproteobacteria > Enterobacterales > Enterobacteriaceae > Enterobacter > Enterobacter sp. T1-1. The sequence continues at coordinate 140,915 of NZ_JALW01000013.1, forward strand.
ATATTGCCGTACTGCCCAAGATTAAAAGTCAGGGAATATTGATCGGTATTGCGGCTGAAGCTGGCGACAGGCCGGTCGTTTTCGTCATAGATCGTCGGCTGGTCATAGAGGGCCAGGTTGCCAAAGCCGCGATCGCGTCGCGTATGTTGAGTGGCAAGGCTAAAATCGCTGGTGCTGTACTGATAGCCCCAGGCGATCTGCCCGCCCTCATCGCCGCGCATCCGGCTTTGGGTATACGCGGTATTCACAACGCCAAAGTGCCCGAGCTTCACCACCGTCCCGGCCCCGCCCAGCGCCAGCGACTCCGCCCCTTCCGCGTGAGCTTCAAGGGTCAGCCAGTCCGTTACCCCGTAGCGATACGAACCGCTGCCCGCCGCCGGACCATAGTCAAAATTGTCGATCCCGTAGTTGCGCCGCAGGCTTCCCAGCGTCACCGCCCCATCGCTCAAGCCGCGTTTAAGCAGTTCGCTGGTGACATAGAACGGCAGCGTAGTGCTCACCTGCCGTCCCAGCGCATCGGTGGTGATCAGCACCGCGTCCCCGGCCCCGTTAATATAGGGCAGATTCGTCAGGGTAAAGGGGCCCGGCTGAAGCTGCGTAGAGCCAGACCGATAGCCATTAATAAAAAGATCGACCGAGGTGGGAACCGCTGCTTCCCCGGAGAATTCCGGCAGCGGCCAGGTCACCAGATCCGGGCGCAGGGAGAAGTCACGCCCGTAGCTTATCCCGCCCATACGCACGCTGGAGCTCCAGCTCAGGGCATCGCTGATCACATCCCCGGCCGTCCAGGTGGTGGCGTCCTCTTCGTTGGTGACCAGCAGGGTGGTGTCATAGCGCACATATCCGGCCTGCTGGCCGTCATCGCCAGCGAAATTTTTCCGCACATAACCGGTAGAAGAGAGCGAACCGCGTTCATTGAAGTAGCGGAACTCATGCCACAGAGAAGCCTGGCCGCCCACGTGTTCCGTGTGGTTAGTATAAAGATCGTAATTCAGCAGCGCCCCGCGCCCAAAGTGAGGTTTGCTTTGCGCGGTTTGCCCGCCAAAGGAGGTCACCCGGGAGGCCACCCATTCGCGGGGCACGCTGAGCAGCAGACGCTGTCCGGCGCTGTCGTACTCCACGCGAACCTGAGCAAGCGATGAGAGATCCACCTCGCCGGTCGGCACATGCTCCGGCGGCAGCCCGGCACGCAGCAAATCGGCGCTCGAGACAAAGTAAGCGCCTTTACGCTGCGTCACGGGCACCACCAGACCGGTATCGTAGTGGTTCACTATGAGGCCAAGCTGAAAAACCGCCTCATCGTTCACCGCCCGGGCCTCGGGAGGCGGCGGTAAACTGTCATCGCCGGGTTCTGCCCAGGCGCTGGTCGTGACGCAAAGCAGGATCATCATCGCCGGTTTCAGTTGACGGGCGTCGACTGCCATTGTTCATCCCTGGCGTTAATCTGCGCGCGCATCTGGTCTGGCTGCCGAATTCCGGCCGGGATGGCCCAGCTGCGGGTACTGCCCGCCAGCACGTAGCCCAGCAATCCCTCAGCAACAGGACGTTTCTGCCCGCCCTGCACCAGCGAAACCTGACTGAGCCTGACGTGTACATCGCCCCGGTTGTTAACCTCCAGGTGAGGCTGTCCGCCCTCATTTTTTACCCGCCAGCTGAGGTTGTGCGTATCCACAAACGCATGGTGCGCCCCCTCTTTGCTTGTCGGGATCCCCTGCCCATAGACAAAAAGGGGAATGGAATAACGCATCTGCAGTTTGAGACCAATAGCCGGTTCGGCTTTGTTGTCCGGCTGAGGAATTTCATCGACAATAATGCGGTAGGCCTGCTCGACCCCCACCGGAACCGTCCCCTGTTTGATAAGACGAATAAGCTGCTTGCTGCCCGCTGCGATGGTGACAATTGGCGGGCTGGCCACCACATCCTGCTGGGCACTGTAACGTTCGAACCCGCCCTCCTGCTTCCAGCGCACAATGCGTACCTGCATGGTGGTTGGGCTGTTTCCTTGATTCTGGATCCACAGCTCCGTGGCTTTGGCATCAGCCGCCAGCCACGGATCGATAGGCCATAACAGAATGGTCGCGGCGGCCTGCACCTGGCCTGCCGCCAGAGCCATCACCCCCAGCAAACTTCCCAGACATATGCGCCTGAAATATGCCGTCATCGACTCTCTCCCTTTATCACCATGACAAGGTCACGGTAAGTTGATCAGAATAGGTTCCTGCCGGGCTGAACCCGGTCAATAGCGCCACGCCAAACAGCGGCAGCGCGATGTTATTGCTGTTGGTATAGGTCACCGGAATCGCCTGGTTGACCCCTATTTCGCTGTTCGCCGCAAGTGAACTGCTGCTGTAAAGCCGGTATCCCACCACGTCGTTCCCGCCGTTGCGCGTCATTCGCCGCACGGAGGCGTAATTCTGCCCGCCGTTAATGCTCATACTCA